>VGFB01000627.1 GCA_016869015.1 Armatimonadota bacterium | reverse complement strand
GTCTGCGTTGTCACCCGACCCACAACATCGTACTGCCACGTCGTCCGCTCCCCCAGCGGGGTTCACGAGGCGGCGTCACCGAAGTTCACGGGGGCACATCCGGGTCCGACTGGCGAGGGGTCGTGTGGTCGGGTACCGGGGCCGAGAGCAGCGAAAGCAGCACAAGGTCGGCGCCGACCAGTAGGGCCGCCATGGCTGAGATTGGCCTCACCATGGCACTCCATTCCGGTTGCCGCGTTTGGAGTCCGCCTGAGACCGCCTCCTTGAAGACCAGGAAGAGCAGCCCCAGCGTGGCCGCCTGCAGGGCGCTTCGCGGCCACCCATGAGCCAACCTGGGCTGCGAACCAGCCCACTGCAGGACCAGCCACGCCAGTAGCCCAAACCCCGCCACCGCTGCCGCGATCGCCACACCCAAGGCGACCGGTCCGTAGAGATTCGAGTGCAACACACGGCGCTCGGCCTCCCAGCCGGCGACCACGAGCGCGCCGATGCCAGCAGTTGCGAGCCATGTCCCAGCGAACCTTGCACCCTTAGAAGCGCCGCCTCCCCTCATAGTGGAGCCTCCTCGGGGTGGTTGTGAGACCCATGTGATGGCCACGCCTTTGGCCGAGGCCGCCGATGGTGCTCGCGGCCCCGCGCACGAACCGCCACGACGACCCCGTAGACGGACGATCTCCGTGGGCGCTGTTGCGCTACTCCCCCCAGCGTCCTCCGCGATCTCATCCGCCCTTGTCAAGGAGCGCCAGCCCCGGAGCGATGGCGCTGGCTGAAGACAGCAGTGCGGTGCGGAGCGCCACCCAGGCCTACCCCGGCCCGCACTTGTCGCACTGGGCCATATGGCCGCGACACTCGCTCGCGAGTTTGGTGCACTCGTGCGCGGCCGCGAGTCCGCCAACTCCGCAAGCGATCTCGCAGGCAGCTAGTGCCACTTCCCCGTACTTGGCCAGCGTCTTGCAGCCAGCCACGCACGCTAGTGTTGCGAGGCCCATGCCGAGTATGCACCGGTTCTCCCAGCGCTCGCAGTCCACATCGCACCAGTCGTGAAGGCCCTTCAACTCAAAGCCAGGGGGCCACGGCCCGTGCTTGCAGCCCCAGACGCACTCCGCGTACCAGATGGCACCAGGCACCGGCCCTAAGGCCAGCAAGGGCGCGCACTTCACCTCGCAGGGCACTGTCCACGGTGCGCCGCCCCCGCCCGGTGGCGGCGGGTAACCTGGGTCCCACGGCCAGAGCGGAATCTGGCCCGACGGATCCACCCCCCTCGTCGGCGCGTTTCTCACGTACCCATACGCGTTCTCGCCGCCGCGTCTGATGGGGTCTTTGCTGAGGAAGCGGCCGAGCCAGTGGACGTAGTAGCGGCGGCGGAGGTAGTAGCAGCCCAGCGCGGGCTCCAGGTAGTAGCCCAACTTCCCGATGTACCGGAACCGGTTCGTCGTGGTGCCGCTCACCGAGCGCGTGATCCCGAACGCATCGTACACGTAGTTGATCGCCTTCGACTGATCGGCGGCGGTCAGGAACCGCATCGAGCCGATCGCGTCGAAGTGCCAATACGTGCTCGCACTGCTGCGCCGCTGGCTGATCATGTCGCCGTAGCCCCGCGGCGCTTGAGTGTAACGCACCGTGGTCGTCCCAGTCTTATTGAGCTCCATCAGGACCTGCTCCCGGTCCCACAGGTACGTCGTCCAACCCGCGCCTTCTGCGCGCTTGCGGCGCTTGAGGTCGCCGTCGTAGGTCATCGTCACGAGCGTCCCATCGGGCTCGAAGACGGTCAGCAACTCGTTCTCGTAGCCCCACGTGTACGTGTCCGTGCCGGTCGGCTGCTGCTCTGCAACGAGATTGCCATTCGCGTCGTACGCAGGCACAGCCACACCGTCGCTCACTGAGCGAGGTCGCACAGCTTGGAGGCGTGGCCGGACGAGGGGTCCAGCAGCCACACTGCTGCCCCTCGCGCGACCAGCACGCGTGCGGCGGCGCGAGACCAAGCACAAACGGCTTCGGAGTCACTGGGGGGCAAGTCCGTGCTCCGTTCCGCCAACCCCCTCGAGTTCACATCCAGAACCCACAGACTGCTTCTCCCGACACAGAGCACGCTTCGCCCGTCCGGTGACCATACCGGGCGCCAGAGGCGGTCGTCTGCGGCTGTGCGCGTCACCTCGGCCCCGCTGGAGCAGTCATGGAGGAGCACCTGCGCGCCTTTGCCGACCTTCGAGCATGCGGCAGCCAACATGGAACCGTCGGGCGACACGGACCAACGCACCTGCCGCGAGCCGTCGATGGGGAGCAGCCGTCTCTCCTGGGCGCCCCTGGCCACCGTCACCCATACTCCGGCAACTTCGGGATCGTCACGCCCAGAACGCCGGAAGAAGATCTTGTACTGCCCGTTGTCGGCGGGACGCACGCACTCGCCGTCAACGACCATCGCGTCCAGAGCAACGACCCGGGCACTCATGGTCGCCAACGGAAGCGCGTAGACCGCTGGCCTCCCCTCATCGCAGAGCCCCTGGAACACGAGCCCGTCACCTTGAGGAAGCCAGTTGCCGTGGATTGCCCGAGCGATCCCAGACGCCGCCGGGCGCATCGCCCCGGTCCGCGCGTCCCAGGCGTAGAGCCCGTTCGCTGCAGTGGGCGCGCTCGCGCCCCAGTCGAACTGGTCCACCAGTAGCTGGGAGCCATCCGGACTCCAGTTGGTCGGCGCAACCTGTAGAAGTGGGTCCTGGTGGTCGTAGACGCGTTCGCCGCCGGGCAGGCGGAGCACCGTAAGTCTGAAGGCAAGAACGCGGTCGCCCCTATGGGACGTGGCTCCTACCGCAGCCGTGGAGCCATCGGGGGAGACGCAGAGCTGGTGGACGGTCCACCCCGTGCCCTGCCGCTCCGACGAGGTGGACGTCCGTCCTCCCGGCGATCTGCAACCAGCCGCCACAAGGATGCACAGACCCACTGCCAGAGCTACGCAACGCATCGCGCACCGTTCCCACCCGCCCCCGTCAGAGGGCCTCACGCGAACGGGCCATCCCCACATGAGGCCAGGAGCTGGAGCAGAGCCGCCAGAGACGTCGAATCACCCACCCCGTTTCGAGTGACCTTGAGGTCCGCCGGCCACCGTCCTCCCGCCCTACACCCAGCCAGGCAGATCGCCAGCGTCTGCCCTGCTTTCCCTCCGAAAAGCTCCCAGCACTTGTCTTCGCACGCCTCCTCGTCCTGCTCGGGCGGCCTGGCGAGCCCCCAAGCGGGCTCACACTTCCTGATCTGGTCCCGCTTGCGCTTGGCCGCAGCGGCCTGGCACTTCTTGAGAGCCATCTTGGCGATCCACTCCTCGTACCAGTCCTGCACACTCCACAGCCCGCTCGCATCCGTCGCCGTCGTCGGCGCGTTGTTGACGTACCCATACGCATTCTCGCCGCCTTGGCGGAGGGGGTCTTTGCTGAGGAAGCGGCCGAGCCAGTGGACGTAGTAGCGCCGGCGGAGGTAGTAGCAGCCCAGCGCGGGCTCGAGGTAGTAACCGAGCCTGCCGATGTAGCGGAACCGGTTCGTCGTGGTGCCGCTGACCGAGCGCGTAATCCCGAAGGCATCGTACACGTAGTTGATCGCCTTCGACTGATCGGCGGCGGTCAGGAATCGCATCGAGCCGATCGCATCGAAGTGCCAATACGTGCTCGCACTGCTCCGCCGCTGGCTGATCACATCGCCGTACCCCCGCGGCGCTTGCGTGTAACGCACCGTGGTCGTCCCAGTCTTATTGAGCTCCATCAGGACCTGCTCGCGATCCCATAGGTACGTCGTCCAACCCGCGCCTTCCGCGCGCTTGCGGCGCTTGAGGTCG
>VGFB01000626.1 GCA_016869015.1 Armatimonadota bacterium | reverse complement strand
GATCAGGCCGAGCCCGGCGTCCACGGCAGCGCGGATCGTGTAATCGATGCACTCTCCCACGATGACCGCCTCGGCGCCCTCGATGATGAACTCATCCACGCAGCTCCACATCTGCCCGAAGCCGCCGTAAGCGACCCCGATCTTCTTGACTACCCGGCTGAGGTCGCCGGCCACCCGCACGTGCGGGACGCCCAGCCGCCGCTTGCAGTGCTCGGCAAGCTGCGCGAGGGTCTGCGGCTCAACGGCGTACATGCGGACGAACCTCGCACGGTAGACCGGCTCGCCAAGACCCAACGCGCGGGCGCACGAGTCCGCAATACCGGTGTTGACGACGCAGTCCCAGTTCGAGTGGCAGCGGCAGATGCAGATCCCGTGGCGGTCGAGCAAGGCGCGGCGGGCGAGGTTATGCGGGCGTTCCTCCTCGGTCAGCGTCCGGTACCACTCGGTCGGCGCCGTGGGGAAGAACGGGATCTCGTGGGTCAGGACGAGGTTCAGTCCCTCCGCCGCTGCCTCCTGGAGCACCCTCACCGTGGGCGTCCATGTCGTGGCGATGCCGGTGACCGGCGTCTGCGGATCGCCGAACAGCAGTCCGTTCGGATCGCCCTGCACCGCCCCCTCCAGTGGCGCCATCTCCAGGATGATCTGTTCGACTTCGCGTGCGGTCATGTGGTTCTCCGTTCCTCGCTCATCCGATCGGCTCGCCCCCGGTGATGGTGGTGACTCTCGCTCGGGGCGTGATGCCCTCCGGCCCCCCGCAAGCGAATGACACGTCGTTCTCCCCCGCCGCGACAGCCGGCGCGTCGCCGGTCGGTTGCACCTCAGCCAGAAGCGCGCCGTTCGGCGCGTAGAGCTTGCAGTCGTTCATCGCCCGGAACTCGAGGTATGAGCCGGTCTCCATCTCGCAGGGGAACGCGATCGTCTTCCCGCCGATTGTGAGCGTCGGATTCGTGAGCTTCGCCGGGAACACCGACACCCCCCGGACCGGGCTCAGGTAGCACGTGGCCGCGGCGCCCGGCGGCAGGTTGTTCACCCAGACGGACACCGCGGCAATCCGGCTGAAGCTTGCCAGCTCGCGGTAGATCGCGTACTCCCCGCCGTAGGGCCACACGTAGTCCCGGTGCCGCTCACCCTCGGGCTCGACCAACTGGCAGTAGCGCCAGCCCGTGAAGTCGACGGTCACGTAGTGGTCCTCGATGGCCCCCGAGATGTGCTGCGGGCTCCAGAACTGGAAGTTGAGCACCGCGCCCTGCCCATCGCCGTGTACCCACACGCCGAGGGCCTGGTTCCTGCTGAGGTCCAGGTTCGGCTCGAAGTGCCGCGTGACCCGCGCCCAGGAGCCGGGTCGGGCGGCGAGGGTGCTCGTGGCGATCAGACAAGCGCTTCGGTCGCCCACCCTCACCTCCTCCGTCGAGGGTTGCAGGTCGAGGGTGATGCCGTTGGCCGCCGCGCGGTCCGGCAACGTCTCGGGCTGGGCGAGGTCGACCACCGGAAGGCTGCCCTCCCCGTCGTAGGCGCTGCACGAGGCGAGGGCCTCAATGCGGAGGGCCACGGCCTGCGGAGCGAAGTCGTTGGTCACCCGCCACGCGCTGCTCTCGGGGCTCTCGGCCTTGTGCTTGTGATAGCGCATCGGCCGGAAGCGCGGCGCCGCGTCGCTGCCCTCGACGAGGGCGAAGTCGCGGCCGGGCTCGCGCAGAACGTCCTTCACCGCCGAACTCACCGTGCCCGCGTGGCGCACAGCCTCGTAGCGGCGCGTGATCTCCGCGAGCCGCTGATGGGCGGGCGCCGCGGGGTCGAAGGTGGTCATCGAGAGGCCGCTATCCATCGCAATGGCCTTCACGCAGAGGTACTCGATGTCGTCGGAGTAGGTCGGGTCGACCTGAATGCCCTGCCAGGACAGGAAGGCCCACCACCCGAGGTTGCTGGGCAGGAACATGCGGTCGTTGGCCGCGTTGACCGCGACGTGCCGGTCGATGAAGGCCTTATGGCTGCGTGTCGGGTGATCCCACGCGCCCATCCGGCTGCGCAGGTACCAGAGATGGTGATGGAAGGTGCTGTACTCCATCACCGCCGGGCGCTTGAGGCGCTTCCAGATCTCAAAGACGAACTTCGAGCCGTAGTGCCACGAGTTCTGCCAGCCACCGAGCACGTCTTCTCCGTCGAGGGCATCGAGGTAGATGCAGTCGAAGCCGCCCTCGTTGTACAGCTCCGCGATCTTGGCCGCCACCTCGGTCAGCAACGTCGTCTCCGGATCGGGAACGAAGAGCCCGAAGCACTCCTTCAAGTGGTGCGCCTTGGTGCCCGCCGCGTGGGCCGAGACCTTCGTGCCGTAGGCGCCGCGCGTGCAGCCCGTGAATGAGTAGGGCGCTTCCTTCGAGACCCCGCTGTAGGTGACCAGCTCCTGGTCCACCATGAGCGTCACGCTGTTCCGCTCGAAGAAGCCCGTGATGGTGGACATCTTCTCGGTCGACTCCACCACCGGGACCTCCGTCGCCTCCGCCGACAGGTCGGCGGCGAGGGTGAAGGTGGCGTCCTTGGCGAGGCGCGGATCGGGGACCGGCGTGACCCACGGGCAGCGCTTGTCGATGAAGAAGGCGTACGGCTGCATCCCCACGCAGATGCCCGCGGCGTGCAGCCTGTCGGTGACCGCCCTCATGCTCGCGAGGCCGTTGGGATACGTGTTCGGGTCGAGGGCGCAATCGCCGAAGCGAAACGACCCGCCGCCGTGGAACTGGATCTGGTTGAACCCGATGGCGCGCGCGCGGGCGATCCACTCGTCCACGGTCGCCTCGGAGAGCCCGCCGAAGTTGAAGAGGTAAGAGGTCCGGTTCAGCGGTCCGTCCAGCGCTCGCGGCCCGCCGACCGGGGAATGAGGGAGGTCCGGTGCCGCGTCGACCGCCTCCTGCAGCACCTCCCGCATCCGTCCCGTTGGGCACGCGACCAGGGCCGCTTCCGCCCCCACCAGCCCGAACTGCCGAACGCACGTCGCCCGGAGCAGCCGGTTCGGCCCGGGGATCTCGGACACGTTCGTCTGCAGGTCCAGCGCCAGCAGGCACGCGGCGAAGGGCTCGTCCAGCGTGCCCTGAAGGGTCAGCGGCACGTGGCAGAAGGTGAGCGCCTCGATCGAATCGCTCGCCGCGAGGACCTTCAGGTAGAAGTGCTGCGCTCGCGGCAGGACGCCGAGGGTGACCTCCGCCCCCGACTCGCCGAAGGCGAACGTCACGCGGTCCCGCGAAGCCACCGCCGAGGTCGCCGCGTGCTCCTGGCCGGCCACCGTCGCCAGCGCGAACGGGGACTCGGGGCTGTGCTGAGCGTAGTCCCGGCCGGAGGCCTTGTCGACCAGATGCACGCCCTTGGCGTCCGCGCCGATGGCAAGCCTCGCGTGTCGGTTCTCGAAGACGATGGGTGGCATCTCGGCCGGTTGTGCCTCCGGGGTTCCAGAGATGAGAGCGAGGGCGGCAACGGATGTCAGCATGGTCAGCCCACCTTTCCGGGCGCGCCGTTCCCCCGGGGTGAGGAAGTCACCTTGGCCGCGGTCGCCCGATCGGCGGAAGGTCCGTCTCGGGAAGGTGACGAACTCGTCGCCGTTACATTGGCCACCCAACCCCAGACCACCGATCCGACGACGTAAGGAGACGACCCCTCGATGCCCAAGATCGCATTCATCGGAGCAGGCAGCTTCGGCTTCACCCGGACGCTCGTGAAGGACATCCTGACGTTCCCGCTGCTGGCGGACGCGGAACTTGCGTTGATGGACATCGACGCGGAGCGGCTCGAGTACATCACCCGCGCCGTGAAGCGTATCGTGAAGGAGGGGGGCTACCCGGCGAAG
>VGFB01000625.1 GCA_016869015.1 Armatimonadota bacterium | reverse complement strand
TGCGCACACCGTGCCCGGCGATCAGGATGGGGAGCGGATCGCCCGAATGGTCCTTCACGCTGACGGGCGTCGAGTGGTCCCCGGTGACCACTACGACCGTCTGGTCGAGGTCCAGCGACTCCAACAGCACCCCCGCCATCTCGTCGAGCATCGTCACCGTCTGCTGCTTCTCCACGGGCTTCCCGTCGTGCCCGGCCACGTCGGGCGCCTTCAAGTTGCACAGCACGATCTGGTTCCGCTCGAGCGTGGCGACGGCCGTCCTCGCCAGCGACAGATGGTCCGTGTCGTACCCGCCCGTCGTCCCGGGCGCCTCGACGACCTCCATGCCGATGAACTCGCCCAGCCCGCGTACCAGCCCCACCTCCACCACCAGCCCCCCCGACGCGCCGTGCATCTTCGCGAAAGCCGGTAGCTCCGGCCGCACCCCGCAGCCCCGCGGCAGGCAGACGTTGGCCGGGTTCAGCCCCTGCTCCACCCGCACCCGGTTGATCGGGTGGTCCTTCAGCATCTCGTAGCCGGCGCGCACCCACTTGTTCAACGCAACCGCCGCCGGCCGCAGTTCGGGGGCCGTGGCCGACACCTCCAGGACCGGAGCGGCTTCGGCGTGCGGGTCGGCGTCGGAGAGCGGCGGAGCGTCCTCGTCGTAGTCGCCCGGGACCCTCAGCAGCGGGTTGCGCATGACCAACGCCCCGCGGTGCGCCACTGAGGGCCGAAACTCGAACTCGAAGCCGTCGATCGGCCCGATGTTGTTCAGCGCCGTTGCCAGTCGCGCGGTGCCCTCGGTGATGCGTCCGGCACGCCGGTCACTCACGATCAGTCGCCCCTGCGCATCGGGCGCGACCGTCGAGAAGTTGCAGCGGAAGCCCAGGTCGCCCTCCCGCACGTCCATCCCCACGCCCAGCGCCTCCAGCGGACCGCGACCGGTGTAATAGCGGTACGGATCGTAGCCCAGCATGGCGAAGTGCGCGGTGTCGCTGCCGGCCGGAACCCCTACCGCGATGGGGTCCATGAGGCCGCACTCCCCCCGCGCCGCGAGCTCGTCGAGGTTGGGGGTCGGCTGCCATTCCAGGGGGGTCAGACCGTTGAACTCCGGCACCGGGCGGTCGCCCAACCCGTCGCCGATCAGGATCAAGGCCCGGCACTTGGCTGTGGCCACAAGAGCGCTCCCTTCGGGGTTCTGGCCGGATTGTACGGGATTGCTCCGGGGGTGTCAAGCAACGGCCGGAGCGCCCGAATCGCGGTCTCGACGCCCCCCGCAGGTGCTGCCGCGCGGACCGCGAACAGGCACGTTGTCCTGCCGTTGCCGTCCGCCGTGGCCGTCCGTACCTGCGGGTCGCCTGACCCGCGCCGTCGCTGGAAGCGCCGCCCAACTGGAGGCGTGGAGAACATGAGGGCTCTACTACCGGCCATCGGCGTTCTGGTCGCGTCGAGAGGGGGCCTGGCTCAGATGAAGACGGATGCGGTGTTACACATGGTCGTCGGGCCGGTCGGGCCGGACAACCCGCGGAACAGCGAGGCGGCGATCGCGCGACTGCGCGACGGGAGCCTCCTGCTGGGCTGGACGGAGTTCTACGCGGCGGACGGCGCCGACCACGGACCGGCGCGGCTGGTCGGGCGGGTCTCGCAGGACGGCGGTCGGACCTGGGGCGGGAAGTACACGCTCGTCGAGAACGACGGCGGCTGCAACGTGATGGAAGTCAACTTCATGCGTCTGCGCAGCGGGGCGCTGGCGGTTTTCCATTGCCAGAAGAACAGCGAGTCGACCGACTGTCGGGTCATGGTGCGCACGTCCACCGACGAGGGCCGGACCTTCGGCCCGGCCACGCAGTTGTCGCCGGACGGGAAGTACACCGGGCTGACGAACGGGCGGTGCATTCGGCTGGCGACCGGGCGGATTCTGCTGGAGGCCTGGGAGGGCGGCGACGCGTACTGCTGCCTGTCCGACGACGATGGCAAGACGTGGCGGGACGGCGCGCGGGTCCGGCCGGAGGGCGGGCCATGCTACGAGCCGGCGTGCATCGAGCTGACGGCCGGGCGGGCGCTGATGCTCATGCGGACCGGGCTCGGGAGCCAGTTCCGCAGCCTCTCCGCCGACGGCGGGGAGACCTGGAGCGCGCCCGAGCCGACGGCGCTCACGTGCAGCGCGTCGCCGGTGGCCCTCAGCCGCATCCCCACCACGGGCGATCTCCTGGCGATCTGGAACCACGACACCGACAGCCCGGTGAAGCGCAGCCCGCTGACGGCCGCGATCTCCCGCGACGAGGGCGAGACGTGGGAGCGCTTCCGCAACCTGGAGGAGGGCGCGCACGACCGCTGGGCCTATCCGGCGGTCACCTGGGTCGGCGACGAGGCGCTCGTCACGTACTTCAACTACACCGGCGGCCTGTCGCTGCAGCTGAGGATCGTGAAGGCGGGCTGGTTCTACGAGTGAAGCGGGCCGACGGGCTCCCCGCCTCGGCCTACGCCTTCGCCAGCGCGACCTGCAGGCTCCGCTCCCCCAGTTTGATCTCCGTGGTCGCGTCCGACTCACCGAGCTCCAGGGAGACCGCGAGGGTCTCCGCTCGGATCGTCTCGGCGTGCTCCTCGCAGACCGAGGTGAGCAGCTCATCGCCGCTGAGACGGAGACTGATGCGGTCCGTCAGCTCGAGGCCCGCCTCCTTGCGGAGTTCCTGGAGGTGGCGGATGAGGTCGCGGGCGAGGCCCTCGCGCACCAGGGCGTCGGTGAGCTGGGTGTTGAGGGCGATGGCGACGGCGCCCTCGGCCTTGGTGACGATCCCCTCCCGGTCGAGCGCCTCGAACGAGACCATCTCGGGGGTGATCTCGACCGTGTCGCCCTCGAGGGTCTCCTCGGCCAGCTCCGGGATGGCGGCCGCGACGGCCGGGGCCTGCTGACGGAAGACCGGTCCGAGCTTGCGGTGCTCGGGGTTCGCCTTGAGCGTCCTCAGGGCCTCGAGGCCGTCCGTGAGCTTCACGGCCTTCACGTTGACCTCATCGTAGATGTCGCCCAGGAACTGCTCGACCCAGGGCTGTGTTTCCGCGGGCACGACGACGTGCAGCTCGGGGAGCGGCTGGCGGATGCGGAGCTGCGCGTCCATCCGGGCGGAGACCGCCAGGTTGATGACCTGCTGCAGGTCGTCCACGGCCGCCTCGAGCTCCCGATCCACCAGGTCCGGGCGTGGCGCGGGGTAGGGCGCATGATGAACGCTCTCGGGGGCGTTCGGATCGACGCCGCGCACGAGGGTCTGGTACATCTCCTCGGCGAGGAAGGGCATGAAGGGCGCCGCAAGCCGCACCAGCGTGACGAGCACGTGGTAGAGGGTCGCGTAGGCCGCCTGCTTGTCGGGGCTAGCGCCGGCCTTCCACATCCGCCGGCGGCTGCGGCGAATGTACCAGCGGGACAGGTCGGTCCAGAGCGCCTCGAGCGCGTCGGCCGCCCGCCGGACCTCGAAGCTGTCGAGCCCGGCGCGCACCTCCTCCACGGTGCCGTAGGTGCGCGAGAGGATCCAGCGGTCGAGCAGCGAGAGGCCTTCGGTTGGGGGCTCAAGTGCGTTCCCGAGCTCCGGCTCGTCCACGTTCGCGTACATCACGAAGAAGCGGTACGAGTTCCATAGCAGCGTCAGCCGCCGGTGCGCGTCCCGGCCCAGCGTGAGGCCGAAGCGCTGTGGGTTCTCGGGGGTCTGCGTGACATAGAGCCAGCGGATCGGGTCGCCGCCGAGCTGCTCCATCGCGTCGTCGAGCCAGATCGCGTTCCCCCAGCTCTTGTGCATCTCCCGGCCGTCCTCGGCCAGCACCCGCTCGTAGGTCAGGCAGTGGCGGTACGGCGCGCGCCCG
>VGFB01000624.1 GCA_016869015.1 Armatimonadota bacterium | reverse complement strand
TGCCGTGGACTGGCTGATTCGGGCCTCGGGGAGGATGGCGTGGGTGTCGATCCTGTTCTTCGGCGGCGAGCCGCTGCTGGAGTTCGACCTGATCCGCTTTGTGGTGGGCTACTCGCGCGACCGGGCCCAGGCCGCCGGCAAGGAAGCGCGCTTCAGCATGACCACCAACGGCACGCTGATGACCGAGGAGATGGCGCGGTACCTCGCCGAGCAGCGGATCACCTACCTGCTGAGCCTCGACGGGTCGCGCGAGACCCATGATGCGCAGCGGAAGCTCGTGGGAGGCGGGAGCTCGTTCGAGGAGGTGATGGCCAGGCTGCCGATGATGAAGCGCTACCAGCCCTGGCAGGGCTCGCGCGTGACCCTGCACCCGACCACCGTGCATCGGCTGCGGGAGGAGGTGGAGCTGCTCTACCGGCAGGGCATCAACCAGTTCATCATCGGCCCGGCGACCGGGATCGAGTGGACCGACGACGCCCTCGGCGAGTACGAGCGGCAGATGCTCCTGGTCACCGACCTGTATGTGGAGAAGCAGCGCCAGAGGGAGCCCTTCCGGATGACCCTCTACGAGAAGGACCTGGAGGGCCGCGACATCCGCAACGAGTGGGGCTGCGGGGCCGGTCGCGGGCGGATCTGCATCTCGGTGACCGGGGTGCTCTACGGCTGCGCGAAGATCCTGGGGGTGGATGGGCTGAGCGACGCACACCGGCTCGGGGACGTGTGGACCGGGATCGTCGAGCTGTCCGGGCGGCGGGAGCTGCTGAACACGCATCCCTCGTCGCGACCCATGTGCGAGCCCTGCGAGTTCGCGGGGGACTGCACCGGCGGCTGTCCGGCGGTCAACTTCGAGGCCACGGGCAGCCTGCTGAGCCCGGCCCCCCTCGAGTGTCGTCTCGCCCCCATCGTGAGGCGCATTCGCGAGCACTACCGGGCGCAGACGGTGTGACGGGCAGGATGCCCGTCCTACGCCCCGCTCTTGCGGCGCAGGTCGATGCGCTGGAGGAAGTCGACGGCGCTGCGGCGGTGCTCGAGGGCGTTCTGGATCTTCAGGACCAGCAGGTCCAGCACGTCGACGCCGGGGATGTTCTTCTCGAGGTAATCGAAGGCGCCACGCTTCATGCACTCGACGGCGTTCTGCACGCTGCCGTAGGCGGTGAGCACGATGACCTCGCCGAACACGTCGCGCGCGAACACGGCCTTGAGCACCTCCAGGCCGCTCGCCTCGGTCTCCATGACCATGTCGGCGATGATGACGTCATAGGGCGGGTCGGCCTCGCGGATGCGGTCGGCCGCCGCGGCGGCGCTGTCGGCCGTGTCGACCTTGAAGCCCTCGCGGGTCAGCCGACGCTCGATGATCGTGCGAACGTCCGGCTCATCGTCCACCAGCAGGATGCGGCACATCTAGCTTGCTCCTCCCTCGGTCTTCACCGGCAGCAACACCACGAAGTGGGCTCCGCCTCCCTCGCCGATCTCCAGGATTTCGCCACCGTGGGCCCTGACGACCTCCCGACAGATCGGCAGGCCCAACCCCAAGCCCCGGCCGCGGCTGCTCACGAAGGGCTCGAAGATGCGCTGTTTGAGCCCCTCGGCCACGCCGGGCCCATCGTCCTCTACATCCACCCGCACGTAGCGCGCTGCGCCGCTCACCTTCGCCAGATCGGCGGCCTCCGGGCCGGGGACGACGGAGGTGCGCAGTCGCACCTCTCCCCCGTTCGGCTGCCACGCGACCGCATTCTGGATCAGCTCATCCAGCATCTCGCTCAGCCGGGACAGGTCCCCGGGAATGGCGGGCACGTCCGGCGCCGGCTCCGTGCGAAACCGGAGGTGCGGGGCCAGCGCCTCGGCCCGCCGGGCCGCGGCGGAGATCATCTGATTGAGGCTGACGCTGGTCCGCTTGATGTCGCGCGAGGCGACGAAGTCCTTGAAGCTCTGGATGATCGCATCGGTCTCCGACAGCGAGCGCGAGAGCATCTCGATGAGCTCTTCACACTGACTGCTGCACTGGTTGCTCGCCTCGAGGAGGTGCCGCAGCTCGCCCATCGCGCCCTTCATCGCGAAGACCTTGTTGCCGATGATGTGCGCGGAGCGGGCCGACAGCTGTCCCCACGCCGCCAGGCGCTCACTCTGTACCAGCCGGTTCAGCAGGCGCCCGCGCTGGAGCAGCACGGCGACCTGGCTCGCGAGGGTCCAGAGGATGATCTCATCATCCTGATCGAAGGCGTTCGGCAGCGAGGCCGGGGTCTTGTCGCGGATCACCCGCAGCACACCCTCGACTCGCCCGTCCTCCGCGATCACCGGCACCGCCAGGAAACCGGCAATCCGCTCGCGAGGGATCTCCTCATACTTCCCGATCCAGTGGGGATCGCCGGCGACGTCCTCCAGCCGAATCGCGTAGCCGTGTTCCGCCACCGAGCCCGTCACGCCCTCCCCCACCTGGTAGGACGCCTTGCCGATCTGCTCGCGCAGCGGGCCGTGCGAGGCGACCAAGAGGAGGGTGCGTCCGTCGGGCTGCAGGGTGAAGAGCGAGCCGTCGTAAGCCTGCAGAATCCGCGCCGCGGCCTCCGTGAACTCCGCCAGCAGCTCCTCAGCGTTCCCCCAGCGGTTCAGCTTGCGCGCCGTCTCGGCCAGCTCGTGCTCGCGCCGGTGGTGCTCCGCCATCGAGACGGCCACGGTCGCCAGCGCGCCCAGCGCGCTCACCACGTACAGGTCCTCCTCGGTGAACGCGTTGGGGGTATCGCTTTCCAGGTTGAGCACGCCGGCTACGCGGTCCCGGCTGCGGATCAGCGGCACGGCCAGCTCACTGCGCGTGCCCTCGATCAGCGGGTAGTAGTGCGGGTCGCCCGAGACGTCCCCCGAGTAGTACGGCTCCCCGGTGGTCGCCACGTACCCGACGATCCCCTCGTGCACACCCGTCCCGGTGCGAAGCCGCTCCTCGCGCTTCTCGGGCGTCCAGCCCTCGCCGGCAACACGCTGGATCACCAGCTCGCCGTTGCGCCGATCGACCAGCGCGATCAGGGCGTGCGTGGCGCTTGTCGAGTCGATCGCGGCGTTCAACACCGCCTCCAGCACCTGCTCCGGGGCGGCCCGCGCCGTGATCAACCGCGCCGCGATCTCCAGGGCATGCTCGCTACCAGGCATGGCCCTCTCTTCGCCGCGGGCAGCCTCAAGGCCTGCGCCGACCGCACCTCCTGCGGACGGCGCGCTTCTGGCGTAGCTTCGGGGGGCTCGACGTCGAGGTGCGACTGCCGCGAGGCGCGCGGGAGGTGGTCAGCCACCCCGACGGTTGCCGGCTCCAGCGCGGATGGGCCCCCAGCGTCGCCTACCAGAGCGAAGGGCTGCCGAGGGGGAACCTCTCCGTCGAGTTCGCCACCTTTGCCTGGCGACCGGGCTCCTGGGTCTCCTTGGGCTTGCCTTGGCGTGGGCCACCTACCGAGCAAAGGCCGCGCGCCGGCGGTGGCGAAACAGCGGCCATGCAGATCCCGACTGAACGCCTCGCTGAGTATGCCACGAAGGACCACCGCCTCCTCATCGGCCTGATGTCGGGCACCTCGGCGGATGCGGTAACGGCCGCCGCGGTGCGCGTGACGGGCGCCGTCCCGGACGTGCGCGCCGAGTGCCTCGGCTTCCGGCAGCACCCGCTGCCCGACCGTCTGCAGGGGGCGGCGCAGTCGCCCGAGCGCCTGACCGCGGCCAAGGTGGCCGTCCTGAACGTGCGCTTCGGGGAGGTGTTTGCCGAGGCGACCCTGGCGTTGATGGAGGACCTGGGGCTGCGAACCGAGGACGTGGACGCCGTGGCGTCCCACGGGCAGACGATCGCCCATCTTCCCGACA
>VGFB01000623.1 GCA_016869015.1 Armatimonadota bacterium | reverse complement strand
GAGGCGCAGACGGGCCTGCGGCCGTCGCTGTACGCGGTGAGGGCCAGCGGCGGCGTGCAGGTCGGACCTCCTGCTCGGGGAGCGTGAGGTGGACCGCAGCGGAGAGATCGAGGCCAAGGTCTGTCGGGTGCGGGAATTCATGCGCTCGCGGAACCTGGACGCCGTGGCCCTCGGCACGCAGGCCGGCTTTGCGTGGATCACGGCGGGCGCCGACAACCACGTCGGGCTCTCGAGCGAGGGAGGCGTGGCGACCGTTGTGATCACCCCGACGGCGCGCCACATCGTGGCGAGCATGATCGAGGGGCCGCGCATCGGAGACGAGGAGATCGAGGGCCTCGGCTTCGAGCTCCACGTACACCCCTGGCATACCGAGGGCCCGGAGCTCACGATAGAGCGTCTGGCGACGGGCGGGGCGGTCGCATCCGACAGCCCGCTGCCGGGCGCCGAGAACCTCGCGGCCCCCTTGGCGCGCCTGCGATGGACGCTGCTGCCGCCCGAGGTTCAGAGATATCGGGAAGTGGGGCGGGCCTGCGCCACCATCCTGGAAGGCCTGGCGCGGGAGATCGAGCCCGGCATGACCGAGCTCGCCATCGCGGGTCGGATGCAGCGACAGGTATTCGCGGCCGGGCTACTGCCGAACGTCTGCCTGGTCGCCGCTGATGAGCGGGTCCACAGGTACCGCCACCCCATCCCCACGGAGAAGCGCCTGGAGCGCCACGCGATGCTCGTGATCGGCGCGCGGCGCTGGGGCCTGTGTGTCAGCGCCACGCGCTGCGTGCATTTCGGGCCGCCCCCGGAGGAGCTGCTCCGGAGGCACGAGGCCGTGTGTGCGGTGGACGCATGCCTGATCCTCGGCACCCGGACGCCCGAGTCCATCGACAGCGTCATCGGCGAGGCCATCGCCGAGTACGAGCGCCAGGGCTTCCCGGACGAGTGGAAGCTCCATCACCAGGGCGGCGCTACGGGCTACGCGGCACGCGACTATCGCGCGGCGCCCGCGAGCGTGGAGATGGTGCTCCCCAACCAGGCCTTCGCCTGGAACCCCTCGATTGCCGGGACCAAATCGGAAGACACGATCCTCGCCACTGAGAGCGACCCGGAGGTCCTGAGCCGCACCGAGGACTGGCCGCTGCTCACCGCCACCTGCACCCGCGGCAGCCTCGACCGGCCGGCGATCCTGGAACGGTAGTCCCTTGCGCAGGTTTGTGCAGGTACAAGGAGGATTCTTGCACTGACCTGCGGAAGTGTCGTATATAGTAGGTTGCCTGGCTGGCAACAGGACCGACCCGTCGAGCCGTCTCGTGTCGTGAGGCCGCAGCGCGCGCCGGACCGCATGGCGCGCGTGTGCAGCACCAGTGGGCGCTGGTGCGCAGGCGGATTCACGGGCGCAGTTGTGTGCCCGCGTCGGACCATTCTCGGGGCGACGAAGGAGAGGGTTCCTTGCACCTCAAGAAGCTTGAGCTGTCGGGCTTCAAGACCTTCGCCGACAAGACGGAGCTGCACTTCACTCCGGGCATGACGTGCATTGTCGGGCCCAATGGAGTGGGGAAGAGCAACGTTGCCGACGCGATCCTGTGGGGGCTTGGAGAGCAGAGCCGCAAGGCGCTGCGGAGCGCGACCTCGCAGGACGTGATCTTCGCGGGCTCCGGGCAGCGCTCGCCTCTGGGGCTCGCGGAGGTCTCGCTGACCATCGACAACGCCGACGGTCATCTCCCGATCGACTTCAGCGAGGTGACGGTGACCCGCCGGCTCTTTCGATCGGGCGAGACGGAGTATTACATCAACAAGTCCCGGTGCCGCCTGCGCGACATCCAGGAGCTGTTCATCGACACGGGCATCGGCACCAATACGTACTCCATCGTGACGCAAGGCGAAATCGACACGATCCTGAGCATCCGGCCCGAGGATCGGCGGCTGATGCTGGAGAGCGTCGCGGGCATCGGCCAGTATCGCCTGCGCCGCGACGAGAGCACGCGCAAGCTCAGCGCGACCCAGGCCAACATCACGCGCCTCAGCGACATCGTCCATGAGCTGAGCAACCAGCGGAAGGAGCTGGAGCGGCCGGCCCTGCTGGCGAAGGAGTACAACGGTCTCGCCCGCGAGCTGTCCGAGCTGGAGCTTGAGGTGCTCATCTGCCAGCATCGGCGCCATCGCCGCCGGATCGGCGGGCTGGCTCACGAGCGCGACCTCGCTGCGCGCGACGTGACTTCCATCGGGAATCAGCTGCAGAACATCCAGGCGGAGCAGGGGCGCATCCGGCAGGAGACGCGCGAGGCGGAGAGGGCCCTGACCGAGGTCGCCGATCGCACCGCGCAGGCCCTCGGCGAGGCGGAACGCGCTCGCGGCGACGCCAAGCTGGCGGAGGAGCGGCTGCGGTCCGCCGGCGACCGGCGGGCAACGTGGCGGGAGCAGATCGAGGTGGCCACCGCCCGCCGGGCTCGCTTCGCCGATCAGGCGGAGCGAGCCCGAATCGCGGTGGAGGAGTTGCGCAAGTCCTCCTCGGCGCGCGAAGCCAAGCTCGCTCAGGATCAGGGCACCTACGAGGAGCAACGCGCCCGCGCGGTGTCGGCGCGTGAGGACGCCGAGCGGACGCGAAGCGAGCTGGCACGGATGGGAGAGGATGCCGCGCGCCTGGAGAACGAGGCCCAGGCGCTGGCCGATCTCGAGGCCGACATCGCGGAGCGGCAGCGGCGTCTGCGCAGCCAACGCGAGGCCACGGCCGCACGCGCGGGCGAGACGGAAGACCGGATGGTCGCGGCGCGGAGCCACGTCGCGGAGCAGGAGACCGCCTGCACCCGGCTGACCGACGAGGCCGCCGAGTTGCGGCGGGATGCGGAGACGCTGCGCGACACGCTCCACGAGCACGGTCAGAAGCTGCGCATCCTGGAGCAGGCCACCGCCACGGCCGAGTCGCGCTGCCGCATTCTGGCGGACTTCGAGAGCCTGTACCAGGGCGTTGAGGAAGGGGTGCGCGCGGCCCTGAAGGCGGCCGAGTCAGGCGAGCTCCCCGGCATCCGCGGGGTCGTCGGCGATGTGCTACAGGTCCCGGCGCGCTTCGAGGCGGCCATCGAGGCGGCCTTGGGGCCCCGTCTGCACTGGATCATCGTCGACACCCAGGAGGATGCCCGCCGTGCGATCCTCTATCTGCGGGAGAAGCACCAGGGCCGAGCGACCTTCCTACCGCTCAGCTCCTTGGCGCGGGTGCCTGTCGCCTCCGCCATGCTCGCCGGGGAGGGCACGGAGTGCCTGGGCGTCGCTTCTCGCCTGGTGAAGGCCCCGCCGGAGTTTCAGAAGGCCGTCGACTACCTCCTCCGCGACGCCTACATCGTCAAGGACCTGGAGGCGGCACTCCGGCTGCACCGACGCCTGGTGTTCCAGGTGCGCTGCATCACCCTCGACGGCGAGATCGTCGAGAAGTGCGGCGCCGTGGAGGGCGGCAGCACCGGCCGTCCGGGCGTCGCCGGTCTCTCGCGCAAGCGCGACTTGGAGGCGGCGAAGCAGAACGCCGAGGGCCTGCGGGCCTCTCAGACGGCCATGGTGCGGGTGCGGGACAAGTTCGCCGCTGCGGGCGAGGCCGTCGCGCGCGATCTCTCAGCCCTCGAAGGCCGGTCGGCGGAGGCCCGCGCCGCCCTGGCTGAGGTGCGCAAGGACGTCGATCACCTCGGCGAGACGGCGGAAGCCGCCGCCGCCACGCTCGCGGACCTTGACCAGGAACTCAGCGGGCTCGAGGGACGGCTGCAGGCGACCAAGGAGCGCCGGGCTTCCAGCCTGGCCCGGGCCGCCGACCTCCGAGAGCGCCTCGCCGAGGCCGGCAAGCGCGTGTCGGCGGAGTCC
>VGFB01000622.1 GCA_016869015.1 Armatimonadota bacterium | reverse complement strand
GGGATCGAGGTCGAGGAGTGGCCGAACGTCACGGAAGGCGGCGGGGTGCGGATCGTGGTCTCGGGGAAGGGCGGCCCGAACGAGGGGGGCCTTGACCGGGTGCTGGTGGTGCAGCAGTACCGGGTTCCGGAGATGGACTACTTCAGCCCGAACGCGCTGCCGTACCTGCGGGAGCTCATCGACCGGTACGCCGACGCGGGGGTGAAGCTGAACGGGCTGTACTCCGACGAGATGCACATCCAGCAGGACTGGGGCTACTTCAGCCACCACGACCACGGCGAGTTCGCGATGCGGTATGTGAGCCCGGGGCTGGCGGCGCGCTACGCGGAGGCATACGGCGAGGAGTACGGGGACTTCGCGAAGTGGCTGGTGTACTTCGCCTACGGTCAAGAGGACTTCGCTCACGACCTCTCGGCGAAGCAGGGCGTGATGCACGTGTTCGGCGCGAGCCCGCGAGAGATCCGCCGCACGGCGCTGTTTCGGTCGCGGTACTACCGGCTGCTGCAGGACGGCGTCGTGGACCTCTTCGTCGCGGCGAAGCGTCACGCCGAGGCGCGCTTGGGGCATCGCCTCGAGTCCCGCGCCCACGCGACCTGGGCTGAGAGCCCCACGATCGACAGATGGGACGTGCCGGGCGAGTCGGATCACGCCCACAAGTACGAGTACACCTCGAACTTCGTCTGGTCCAACACGGTGCATCAGGCGGCGGCGGCGTGCCACGACTACTTCCGGTGGGGCGACTTCCTCACCGGCGGCGGGAACGACCATCCGGAGGGCGGCTGGCTGGACCGCGACTACTACGCGCTCGCGCTGGCCTGCTCGACGGGAATCCTCAACGAGGTCCCGCTCTCGTACTGCGCCCACTGGGGCATGCCCGGGGAGATCGCGCACCGCCGGCACATGCTGGCGGTCGCCTACGGGACGACGGGCGGGCCGTGGGCGCCGGTGCAGGGCCTGCAGCACCGGGACTGCGAGGTGCTGATGCTCTACCCGCTGGACCTGGTGGCCGTGGAGGAGCGCTTCGGGAGTTGGATGACGCAGTACGGCTACGCAAACCTCATCACGCCGGCGAAGCTGCTGGAGCGCGGACGGGTCGTCGACGGCGCGTTGGAGGTCGCGGGGCGACGGTTCACCACGCTGGCGACGCAGTTTGAGCCCTTCCCGTCGGAGCGGTTGCTGGCGCTCATGCGCGAGTTCGCCGAGCAGGGCGGGCGGCTGATCTGGTCCGGTCCGCCCCCGGTGCTGACGGCGGAAGGCGGCGACGCGCTGGGCGCCTGGTGCGAGCTGTTCGGGGTGCGCTACGAGCCCGGCCGGAATGAGGGCCTCATCGCCCCGGGGCGCGAGGTGACCTTCGAGGGCGCGCTGTCGGGCGTGGCGCCGCAGACGATCCTCACCGACCTGCTGGTCGACCGCATCTACATGGTCGCGCCCTTGGAGGGCACGGAGACGGTGGCGCGCTGCCGCGAGGGCGTGATCGGCACGCGGCGCGTGCTGCCGAGCGGCGGGGCCGCGACCTTCCTGGGCCACCGCCCGCGTGACGATCAGGCCCAGAGTCTGGGCTACGACGTGCGGAACTGGTTCGAGGTGCTGTCTGTCCTCGGCGCCTATCCGCCCACCGGGAAGTTCGAGGGCGTGAACGACAACCCGGAGACGCTCTCGCGCACGGGCGAATACCTCGCGTGCCGCTTCCCGAACGGGGCGGTGACGATCACCCGGCACCTGCGGGACCTCGTCGAAGACTGGCCGGGGGGCTTCGCGCGTGACCGGGAAGCCGACCGGAAGTACATGGAAGCCCACCCCCTTCCGCCCGACGCCCTGGACCTGCGGGAGTACAAGGTGAACGGTCACTCGGTCAGCTACCAGGGGAATCAGGCGCTGGCCTTCCGCGTGGACGGCGAAGGTCGGCTGGTCGCGTTCTGCGGCTGCGGCGGGAGGGCGATCACGGTCGACGGGCGCGAGACGGTCTATGCCGACCAACCGATGGGACTGGTCGCCTGGGCCCCGGTCGCCGAGGAGCGACGGGTGCCCGGCGGCGCGGCGATGCAGATTCTCGTGCATGGCAGCGGCGTGGTTCGCATCCCGGCCGCGGGTCTGCCCGAGGGCTTCGCAGTCATCGCCGAGGGGGCAACCCCCGGCAGTCGGGGCGCGACGATCCCGGCGCTCCTGGAGGCCGGTACGCTCATCATCGAGCAACCCGAGGCGGCGCAGGGGCGGTGGATGTACGTAGTGGCGGGGTAGCCGGCGTTGTCGGGTCGGGTCGGGCGGGGTGTACTGAGCGCGGACGGACGAAGGGTCAAGGGGGTGAAGACAATGGCCGCCAACCCCAAGCGGGTTACTCGAACGGTGACGGGCGTGCTGCTCGAGGCGAACTGGAAGGACAACACAGCCGAGGTCTACCCGGATGAGGGCGGCCCGGTGAAGCTCGCGTTCCCCGATGAGCTCGCGGACGAGATTCACCGAGCCGCGCGGCATCGCGTCCGGGTGACGGGGACGGTGCGCCGTCCGCGGAATGGTCGACAGCACTTGGAGGTGGAGGCGTTGGAGGTCCCCTCGCCGCTCGCCGGGTTGCTGCTGCCCGCCGGCCCTCCGGCGCCGAAGCGCGACCCGTTTGAGGGCGCCAAGCCGATCGAGGACGTTGAGAGGTTCCTCGCTGACTACCCCGATGAGCGCTCGGCCGAGGAGATCATCGAGGACCTCCGGGCGTGCCGGGCAACGCGCCACCCGCCCGACGGGGATGAGATCGACGGGGATGAGTAGCCATCACGAGCTCCGGCGCGTGCTGTTGGGCGCCAACGTCCTGATCTGCCTGGCCAAACGCACGGAACGCGGTCGGCGGTACGATCAACACCTCCAGGGCGCGGTGCCTGTCGTGCCGTTTGCCGCCGCCGAGGCTCTGCTGAACGCCCGGCGGACCCGAAACCGGACGCTCACAGAGCGGTACTGGCGGGCGCGGTTTGACCGCTCGGCCGCCCTGCTGCCGGATGCCGAGACGTGTGCCATCTGGGCCGAACTGGCCGCGACCACGCGCGCCGCCGGGCGGCCGTATCAGGACAACGACCTGTGGATCGCGGCGCGCGCGTTGCAGCATGACCTGCCGTTGATGACTCACAACGCCCGGCACTTCGAGCGTCTCCAGGGGCTGCGTCTGATCCACGAGCCCGACCCCGCGTCGTAGCCCCCATGCGAAGCAGGACTTCCCGCGTCGCCCGGCCAATCACCCCCCAAACATAGTCCGGAGGTGGCGATTGGCCCGCAACGTCCGCGTTTCCACGATTGCGTACCAGCCCGTTGAGGCGGGCGACAACTGGATGCCTCGCACGCGCGAGAAGATCGCGGCGATGCTGGAAGAAGCCGCGCGGGCGAAGCCCGACCTGGTCGCGCTGCCCGAGTTCTGCAACGTGCTGGGCCTCTCGATGGAGGGCTGCATCGAGAACGCTGAGCCGATCCCCGGGCCGACCAGCGACGTCGTCTCGGAGGCCGCGGCGAAACACGGGATGTACGTGGTCCTGCCCATTCCCGAGCGGAAGGGGGAGAAGCTCTACAACACCTGCGCCCTGATCGGTCGCAAGGGAGAAGTGGTCGGCAAGTACCACAAGTACCAGCCGACGATCGGGGAGATGGAGTACGGCATCCTCCCGGGCGAGGAGGCGCCGGCCTTCGAGACCGACTTCGGCAAGGTGGGGTGTGCGATCTGCTTCGATCTGAAGTTCATCGAGGTGGGCCAGCGCCTCGCGGCGAACCGGGCCAAACTGGTGGTGTTTGCCTCGATGTTCATCGGCGGGCAGCGGCTGGAGCACTGGGCGCGGGACTGGGGCTGTTACGTACTGAGCTGTTGCCCGGC
>VGFB01000621.1 GCA_016869015.1 Armatimonadota bacterium | reverse complement strand
CGCTTCACCGCCGACAGGCCGTCTCCCGCGTCCAGGTTCTCCAGGCGCCGCCCGGGGGGCGGAGGCTCATAGCCCGCCGGGTCGCTGTACCCCTGCAGTGCGTTGTCCACGAGACCGAGGGCGCCGACGACCTGCGCGTGGTACGACGGCGCGCCCTCGCTCCAGGTTCCGTCGTAGTGGAACCCGGTCTCCACGAACCGCTCGAGGCGGCCCACCATCTGATGAACCCACTCCGGACGATCCAGCACTCGCCCCGCCGCGATCACCGAGGCCCACATACCCGGGCTCATGTTCGTCAGGTCGTCCTGGTTCGCGAGTACCTGCCCGGCGGCGGTCGTGAAGAAGCCCTCGATCTCAGCCTTGACGTCATGCCCCTTCTCGGTCGAGAGCTTCTCCAGCTCCCCGCTCTCGTGGATGAGGTCGTAGGCCTCCAGCAGGCGCTCAGGCAGGTCCATGTACGCCCACCACGTCCAGCGTGCCGTGCGGAAGCCGGGCCGGAAGTCCTTGGGGTCCACCTCTCCGTCGGAGATGACCTTCTCCTGGAAGGGGTAGTCGAAGTGGTAGCAGTAACCCGGATAGACCGCCGCGAAGCGCTGCAGGACCAGCGCGCAACGCCGGGCGTAGGGCGCCTCGCCGGTCGCCGCGTGCGCGCGGCCCAGCCGTTGGGCCGTCTCCTCCATGAAGCGGATCCGGTGGTCGTCGATGCGGGCCCCGAAGAAGTGACGATAGCCCTTCACGTCCTCCCAGTAGGGGTACGCCTGGGCCTTGCCGTTCGGTCCGCGCACGCTCAGCGTCCCGGTCATCGGGTACTGCTCGCTGGGGTACTGGTGGCCGCAGAAGGTGCACCGCATCACGAGGGGGCGGGCGAACTCCCACGGAGTATGGGAGGCGCCCCTGCGGGGAGCGAACTGCCCCTCCTGTAAGCCGGCGTCGCAGTTCGGGCAGTCCGTGAAGTAGAGGCCCGACTGCTCGGGGATGATCGCCAGGAGGTCGGCCTCGTCCATCGCCATCACACCCGCAACGGCGTCGGCATACGAGGCCGCCTGGCGCTTGTCGACCCGGATCGGCAGCGCGGGATGGGCGGCCAGAGCGGCGGTCGCAAGCAGGAGCAGCACACCTGTCGCAGCGGACGGACCGGACATCGGGCGTTTCTCCCTGGGGCTGAGGCCCGTCACAGGCCCAGCATGGCGCCTATGTTGCCGCTGCGGATCAGGTCCTTCTCGGCCTCCGAGGCGCGCATGACCTCCAGGCGCAGCGTGGCGGGCTCGGGGTACTTGAACGGGATGCCGCTGCCGAAGACCAGCCGCTCCGCCCCCAGCGTCCTCAACAGCCCGCCGATCTCATCGGTGTAGACGGCGTCCGGCCGGGAGATCTCCAGCCAGTAGTTCGCCGGGAGCTCCCCGGCCCGGCGCACGAGATCCGACCCGAGGTAGCCTGCGCCCTCCAGCACGATGAACCGGGCGTCGGGATGAGCGGCCACCAGGGCGGCGATGTCGGACAGCGGGACATCCGACGCGTCCACCAGCCAGTGGCGCTGGCGGTGGTCGACCTGCCGGACAGGAATGGAGACCAGCAGATTGGCTTCCGCGGCCGCCGCGACCAACTCGGTGCACCGGGGGTCCGTGAGCCCGTACGCGTGGTACGCCGGGTAGAGGCGGAGGCCTCGCGCGCCCAGCACGTCGCGGCACCAGGCCAAGTCCCGCCGCCAACCGGCGTAGGCGGGGTTCAGCACCGCGAAGGGAATCAGGCGGTCGCGGTGCCCTGCGACGGCTTCGGCCAGCTCCTCGTTGCCCCGGTGGCAGTCTTTGTACAGCACCGCCGCCGCGGAGGAGACGCACGCCAGGTCGATCCCGGCGCGGTCCATCAGGGCGAGTAGGCCGTCCGGCGTGGCATAACGCAGCTGTCGCGTAGCCCAGTGACCCAGGTAGGCGTTGGTGTCGATCAGCATGGCGCGCTTCGCCCCAGCAGGCGCAGGAAGGTCTCGCTCTCGATCTTGCCGCGGTCCTCGGGGGTGATCTGCGCCCCCCGCAGCTTCCCCACGCCCGCGCACATGCTGCCGTCGCAGGCGAACAGCAGCCGATCCGCGCCGAGGTACTCGACCGCCATCTCCACCATCCCCTCATCCACGACCGAGCCCGAGAGATCGGCGTACAGCGTCGGCGCCTCGGCGGCCTGCTTGATCGTCCACTCCCAGTCTCCGCCGCCGCCGATGTGTGCCAGAATGAGCTTCAGTTCCGGGCACGTGTTGGCCAGCCACGCCAGGTCCGCCGCATCGGAGATGCTAGGCTGATCGGGCAGCGGGTCGGTGCAGTGGCCCTGGTGCCAGAGGATGGGGAGGCCCCGCGCGGCGCAGTGCTCCACGACCGGCCGGACCGCCGGATCGGTAGCCTTGTACTCGTTGTACAGCTTCACCCCGACCATGTCGTCTAAGGCGAGGCACCGATCGATCTCAGCAACGGCCTCCCGGGCGTAGCCGGGGTTGACATAGGCGTAGCCCCAGACCCGTCCCGGGAACCTCGCGATGGCGGCCGCAGTCCGGTCGTTGGCGGCGCGGAACGTGTCGGGCGTCGACGGCCGCGGGGCCAGACACGAGCAGGCCATCGTTGCGATGCCCAGGCGGTCCGCCGCGGCGATGAGGGCCTCGTCGTGCGCCCAGTCGGGGTCGTCGGCTCGCCCGGAGGCAGGCCAGGTGACGTGTTCGTGGGCGGAGATGAGCATGGCGGCCAGGGCATCGGGCTACCCCTCCGGCGCCCGCGCGCGTCCTGCTTCCCTGCCCCGACCGCAGCCCCCTCCCCCGGGCCGGGGGGAGCCGCAAGAGGACATCCTTCATCCGGCGGCGTACCCACCGCGATCCCGCCTGGCACGGAGCGTTGATGGACACCGAGGTTTGGATCTGGACCGAGCTCTTGGCCTTTGACAGCGCCGCGCCCGACCTGGGCGTTGGGGCCTACCTCGACCGACTCGGGTTCACGCCGACAGGTGTCTCGCTGCTGGCTGCGGCGTCCGACTTCGTGGTGCTCCATGAGGGGTTGGGGGCGGAGCGGCCGCTCTTCCCCGATGTCTGCGCGCGGTTCGGGCAGGCGGGAAACGAGGAGCGACAACGCCAGGAGTGGACGAACCACCAGCTGCGCGATCTCGTCTCCGGCCTTCGGGCCGCGGGCATCCGGGTCTATGTCTCCGTCTTCGCGGCCTATCACCACGACCGCTTTCACCCCGAGTGGTTGAGCGACCACCCGGAGGCCCGGATCGTGTACTCGCATCTGGGCGTCACCGACGGGGTGCAGTTCCTCGCCCGGCTGACCGACGGCGCCTACTACCACGACCTTTTCGCCGCGCAGCTCGCCCGCGTCCTGACCGACTACGGCTTCGACGGGTTCCACGGCCCCGACTGCCTTGGCCCCGGAGGGTCGCTGAGCTTCAACGACTGCTCCGACGGCATGGCCGCGCAGTTCGCCGAGTTCCTGGGCCAGGACTGCCCCGTGGAGCTGCGGAGCGAGGTCGGGTGGGAGCAGCCGGCGCTGGCCGCGCGCATGGAGCTCATCTGCACGCGCCTGTACCCGCAATGGGTCGAGTTCAACCTGCTGCGGTGGGAGCAGTGCTGGGCGGCCATCGTGGCGTCGGCGAGGTCCGTGGGCAAGGGCACGATGATCAACTCCGCCAACACCAAGTCCGCCTTTGAGGGGATGTTCATCTACGGGATGGACTACCGCCGCATCGCTCGCCTGGGGGTGGAGTATCTGGTTGTCGAGACCGTCGCCGCCAACCTGGCGCTCATCCACGGCGGCGACGAGCGCCATTACGACTTCGCGGCGACGCTGGCCGAGATGGCGGCCTTCGTCCCA
>VGFB01000620.1 GCA_016869015.1 Armatimonadota bacterium | reverse complement strand
TGTCGAAGGCGCCGATCATCCGCAGGTCGGGGTGGTCGCGGCGGAGCTGGTTCACATCGACCCCGGCCATGCGCTCGAGAGGCAGGAAGCCCTGCACGCCGGCCGCGAGCATCCAGGGGACGAGAGCGGTGATGTCCCCATCGGTGTCCACCATGACCGTCACCCCGCGCTCGCGCAGCGCCGGGACGATGGCACGGTAGTGGGGCGCGATGAACTCGTCGAACTGGGCCTTCGAGACCATCGGCCCGTGGTTGTAGGACATGTCCTCGGCGAAGGTCATGAAGTCGGGCGTGCAGACCTCACAGAACGCCTCGACACACCGCAGGTTGTACGCCGACAGGTCGCGGTTGATCTCGTGCAGGAGCTCGGGCTGATCGTAGAAGGCGTACAGGTGCGGCTCGATCCCCAGCAGCGTCCGCGGGAACCAGAAGTACCCCTCCAGCGTGATCCACACCACGAGGTCGCCCGCCTCTTGCGCCGCCGCCCACTGCGCGGCGATCTCGGGGCTGAAGGGCGGCGGGTCGGGGTAGAGGTGCTCGCGGTAGGCGCGGTACTCGTCGAGGTTCCTGACGCGCGCGCCGCCGTGATGGGTCGGCCCGGGGGCGTTGGCCCCGAACGCGCGAATCCACGCCTGCTGTACGTCGTCCAGGCCCAGGTGGCGCCGGATGGCGAAGCCGTCGGTCAGCTCTGCGGGCAGGCCCTCGCCGCGCCAACGCGCGAGGGTCTTGTCCCACCAGCCCGCCCACTCGATGATCGGCAGTCGGTCGACGGGCTCGAAGTTCAGCACCCGCCGGAAACGCTCGCGGTTGGTCACGCGGTCACTCCTGCCGGCAGGGCCTGAGCGCCGGCCGGACGAACCGGAGGGAAGCCGGTGACGAACGGAGGCTCTCCCATGTCCCCGACGCTGGTGTGCCTGCTGCTCGCGGCCCTTCTACTCATCCCCGCGCTTCCCCTGTCCGCGGCGCCGGTCGATCTCTACATCGCGCCGAACGGCAACGATGCCTGGTCCGGAACGCGGCCCGACCCCGCACCGAATGACGGCCCCTTCGCGACGCTGACCCGGGCGCGCGACCGCCTGCGGGAGTTGCGAGCTGCGGAGGCACTCCCCGAGGGGGCGACGGTGCACGTTCGCGGGGGTGTGTATCAGCTGACCGAGACCTTCGCCCTCGGCGCGGAGGATTCGGGGACGGCCGACCACCCGGTTGTCTACCGGGCGTATCGCGACGAGAAGCCCGCTCTTGTCGGGGCGCGGACCGTCGTTGGGTTTCGGCCCTACCGAGGCAACGTCCTGCAGTGTGACCTGAAGGGCACGGCGCTGGAGGGAGTCGCCTTCCGGCAGCTGTTCTTCCGGGGCGAGCGGATGGTGATGGCCCGCTATCCTGACATTGATGCGACCGACCCGCACTTCGGCACGTGGGCGCACGTCCTTTCGGTGGATGGGCCGAGCGTCAAGGACCACTTCACCTGCACCGAGGACGTCATCAAGGACTGGACGCGGGTCGAGCAGGCTGAGGTGGCGATCCACCCGGCCTACGGCTGGGCGTGGAACATCGTGCCGGTCAAGTCCGCCGACCGCGCGACTGCCACGATCTCATTGACGCGGAACGTCTCGTACGACCTCGTGGTCGGCGACCGGTACTTCGTGCAGAACCTCCTCGAGGAACTCGACGCGCCGGGCGAGTGGTACCTGGACCGCGACGCCTCGGTGCTCTACTTCCATCCGCCCTCCGACCTCGCCGAGGGCGAGGTGCTGGCCCCCGCGATCGGGACGGTCGTCGCCCTGCAGGGGGCGAGCCACGTGACCGTACGGGGGTTCACGATCGAGGCGTGTGACGGGGACGCCGTGACGCTGACGGACTGCGAGAGCTGCGTGATCGGGGGGAGCACGGTCCGCAACTGCGGCGGTTGGGGCGTGACCATCGCCGGCGGACACCGCTCGGGCGCGCGGGGAAACGACATCGCCTGGACGGGCGCCGGCGGGGTGTCGATCACCGGGGGAGACCGCAAGGCCCTCGCTCGTGGGGACAACTACGCCGACAACAACTACATCCACCACATCGCCGCCTTCCAGCGCACCTACAACACGGGCGTGAACGTCGGCGGCGTCGGCAACACGGCGAGCCACAACCTCATCCACGACTGCTATCACCAGGGCATTCTGGTGGGCGGCAACGACCAGACCGTCGAGTACAACGTCGTCCATCACACGAACCTGGGCTCCGAGGACACGGGCGGGCTCTACATGTCCTCGCGCGATTACACCGTGCGCGGCACGGTGATCCGCCACAACGTCTTCCACCACATCGGCGGCTTCGGCAAGGCCAGCACCTGGCAACCGGTCAAGGACGGGAAGGTGAAGTTCGAGTACCCCCACTTCACCTGGGGGATCTACCTGGACGCGCCGGAGGTCGGCTGCAACGTCTTCGGCAACGTGCTGTACAGCGTTCCGGTGTGCGGGCTGTTCAACCATGAGGGCCGGGACAACACGTGGGAGAACAACGTGATCATCGACGCGCCCGCGTTCCGGGTGAGCAGCGGCAACTACCCCGACCTCGATCAGCAGTCGTACTCCTACGTGAAGGCCCTGCGGGAGCAGGGCGGCTACGACCTGTACCGGCAGCACTACCCCGAACTCGACGCGTACACCGACGAGGCGGCCAGCCACTACACCTGCGCCCCGGGCAAGTTCGTCCGCAACATCGTGTACTACACCCCCGAGGGCGGGAGGATGATGCGCGAGCGCGAGCGCAACGCCTGGCAGGGCGGGCAGCTCGTCTGGACCTTCAGCGGGAGTCCCTCGGCCTTCGAGGGCTTTCGCTTCGGGGGCAACTGTGTCTACGGCCCGCCCGACCTGCCGCTCAAGTTCTCACTCACCCTCCGTCCGGAGGCGGGCCAGCTGCTCTCCTGGGACGAGTGGCGTGCGACCGGGCAGGACGCCGACTCGCTGCTCGCCGACCCGAGATTCGTCGACCCCGCGAACGGGGACTATCGTCTGCGGCCGGACTCGCCGGCGCTGAAGCTGGGCTTCCAGCCCATCCCCTTCGATGAGATCGGCCCGTACCGGGATGAGCTGCGCGCGAGCTGGCCCATCGTCGAGGCCCCCGGGGCCGCCGCCCGCGGCGACTTCACCACCGAGCGGTACTTCAAGCTCCCCGGCTACGAGCCCGCGCCCGCGGTCGAGTACCTCCCCCGCAACGGCGCGCCGAACACGTTCGCGAAGCTGCAGGCGGGCGAGCCGGTTACCGTCGTCGTCTTCGCGGGCGGCGCCCACGCGCAGGGCGGCTGGCGGCCGGCCGTCGCCGACTGGCTGCGCCGGCAGTACCCGCAGGCGGAGGTGACGGACATCGACGCGAGCATCTGTGGCTGTGTGCGGGGATCGAGCTTCAGCGTCTACCGCTTCGGGCATGATGCGCTGGCGAAGCGACCGGACCTCGTCATCATCGACTTCGCCTCCGATGACAACGAGGGGAGCGCCGAGAGCGCGTGGGCGGCGATCGAGGGGATGATCCGGCAGGCGTGGACGGCGAGCCCAACGACCGACCTCGTCCTCATTCACGCCTTCCGCATGGGTTACGAGGAGTCGTATGAGCAGGGCGTCTCGCCGACGGCGGTGTCGGCGTGCGAGAAGCTGGCTGACCGCTACGGCATCCCGTCGATCAATGTGGGGGTGCGCCTCGCCGAGATGGCGAAGCGCGGCGAGTTGCTGATCCGCGCCAAGGCCGAGGAGGCCGGCGGCAAGCCGGTCTTCACCCACGATGGCGTCCACACCACCGCGGAGGGCTGGGCGCTCTCGGCAACGGTCATCCAGGAGTCGCTGGGAAAGCTCGCGGACGTGGGCACGGT
>VGFB01000619.1 GCA_016869015.1 Armatimonadota bacterium | reverse complement strand
GAGCGTCTGAAGCCGGCGCACACGTTGCGGACCTTCGAGGATGTCGAGCGGCTGTGGGACGAGGTCGTGCGGCCCGTGTTCCGGGACTTCCGCACCATGCAGGAGCGCTGGTGGCCCGACCAGCCGGAGCTGCCGGATGACTCGTGCTGGCGCGAGAACTCGCCGGTCTGGGACCGCTCCTGACCTCCCGACGCTCCAACGCGACGCCAGGGCGATCCTTACCTCCATCACAGGGGAGCTCCAACCATGAAAGCTGTGTTCGTCGGCGGCGGGGCGCACCGCGTGGTCGGGATTCTGCGGGGGGCGCTGGCGGGGTCGGATGTCTTGCGTGGGGGTGAGGTTCATCTGCACGACCTCGACGCTTCCCGCGCGGAGCTTGTAGCTCGCACGGTGATGCAGACGCCCGAGTACGCCGGCGCCGACTGTCGGATCACGTGGGGCGACTCGCTCCCCGAAGCCCTGGAGGGCGCGGACGCCGTCAGCGTGATCCTGATGGCGGGCTCCCGGCTCACCTTCGAGCTCGGCAATCGTGCGAGCCTGCGACAGGGCTTCCTGACCTCGGACAACGTCTCCCCCAGTGGCGCCTTCCTGGCGATCAAGGGCGGACGCACGCTCCTGGGCCTTGCCCGCGAGATGGAGCGGCGCTGCCCCGACGCCTGGCTGTTCGACTTCGCCAACCCGGTGGCCGTATTCAGCGCGATGCTGAACCACCACACCCGCATCCGCTCCTTGGGGGTGTGTGCGGGGTACCTGAACCACTTCTGGGACCTCCCGCGGCTAATGGGGTGGGACGAACAGGACTTCGGGTTCGACGTCGAGGTCGCCGGGATCAACCACTGCAGCTTCATCCTGAAGGGCAGCTACCGCGGCGAGGACCTGTTCGCGGTGATGGACCGCACCCTCACCGACAACTGGAAGCCGGTCCGCCTGAAGCGCCACTGGGACCCCGTGACCCGGCGGAACATCGGCCTCGGCCTCCGGAAGATGTGGGAGTTCTACCGGAACCTGGGGGTGCTGGTCTTCTCCACCGAGTTCGACGGCATGTGGCACCTCTTCTACGACGAGGCCCTCGCCGAGCGCCGGTCGGCGGGGTTCCTGACCACGCCGACGCAGATCCGCGCCGACTGCCGCGGGGCTGACGCTGCGCGCCGCCGGGCCGACGCGGCCCTGCGCCGCCTGATCGGCGAGCCCCACAAGGCGCGCTTCTGGGCCACGGAAGCCCACGGGCAGTACGCGCTCATCCGCCAGGATCACGACATCATCGCCCGGCTGCTTCAGGGCGTCGGCGGGCGCGAGCCCATCACGGTTGTGGCGAGCCGCCCGACCGAGGGCGCGCTCGCAGGCTTCAAACCGCGCACGGTGGCCGAGTACAGCCTCGTGATGTGCGCCGGGGAGCTGAAGCCGCGTGGGACCTACACGATCCCCGACTCCGTCCACGGGCTGATGAGCGCGCTGGCCACGCACCAGACGCTCCTCGGCGACGCCATTGCCACCGAGGACCCGCGCCTGCTCGCGCAGGCGTTGCTGGCCTACCCCGTGCGTCCGAACTCGAAGGCCCAGAAGACGCTGTACCGCGACCTGCTGAAGATCAACGCGGCGGAGATCCCGCCGGACCTGCAGCGGGCAGCCGAGTGGCTGTGACGGCCGGGACTGAGGCCGGACATGACCGAGCGCGAACGCTTCCTGGGGACGATGCGGTACGAGCCGGTAGACCGCCGGCCGCTACACCTCGTGGGCCCGTGGCCCGACACGCTGGCGCGCTGGCGCCGCGAGGGCTTGCCCGACGACTGGGACGCCGACGCGCTGCATGAGCAGTACGGCCTGCAGCCCCTGCGCTTGCGGAACGTCAGCGGCGACCACGGCCCGTGGCCCCGCTTCGAGGCGCGCGTGCTGTTCGAGGACGAGGAGACGCGGGTCTTCCTGGACGAGTACGGCCGCACCGTCCGCGACCTCAAGCAGCACTCGACGCTTCCCGAGTGGCAGAGCTTCCCGGTCACCGACCGGGACAGCCTCGCGCGCGTCATCGAGGAGCGCTACTCCCTCGAGCACCTGGACGCGCGCTTCGGGGAGATCTGGGAGCAGCGCGTCGCCGAGGCCGGGGCCTCCGGGGATCTGATCGTCGCCGACGGCGGCTGCTACTACTGGACGCTCCGCTCGCTGGCCGGCGTCGCCGGGGCAAGTTACCTCCTCTACGACGCGCCGGACTTGGTGGACGAGCTGTGCGAGCGCTACTGCGAGGTCGCGGTCGAGAGCCTGCGGCGGGCGTTGGCGCGGGGACAGGTGGACGTGATCGGCTTCGGGGAGGACATCGGCTTCAAGACAAGCACCTTGATCTCCCCGGTGATGTTCCGCCGCTTCATCGCCCCCCGCTATCGGAGGCTCATGGACCTCGCTCGCGAGCACGGCATCGAGGCCACGTGGTACGACAGCGACGGGGACCTGCGTCCGTTCATTGGGGACTACCTCGCTCTGGGCATCCGATGCCTCGCGCCGTGCGAGGTGGCGGCCGGGATGAGCCCCAGCGCGCTGCGCCCGCAGCACGGCCGGGCGCTGCAGTTCGTGGGTGGCCTCGACAAGCGCGAGATCGCCAAGGGCCGCGATGCGATCGACGCCGAGATCGCCCGCAATCGCCCCGTCATCCTCGAGGGCGGGTACGTCCCGGCCATTGACCACTCGGTGTCCGCCGACATCAGTTACGACCACTACCGACACTTCCTCGACTGCGTCCCCGCCATGCTGGCGGTGTAGGCGGCAGACCGAGGAAAGGCGATCACCCGGGCCCCATCGCGCACGAAGGGAGGCGGACCAGATGCTGCTTCTGGGGTCGCTGCTGATGGTGGAATCGGCCATGGCCGCGCTGCCCGAGCGCATCAAGTGGACGGTCGTCGACGTCGGCGCGCAGAAGTCTGCGACGGTTACCGACGACGCGGCCAGCCTCGCCCAGGGCGGCGCGCTCGAAGCGACGCCCGAGGGCCTGCAGTTGAGGCTGAGGGTGCAGTATCTGCCCGGGGCCGGAGCTGCCACGCGGGTCCGGGTGCGACTGGCCGATGAGTCCGGCCGTGACCGGGGGCTCGTGATACGGCTCACGCTGCGCTTGCCCCCGGGGGAGTGGCAGTGGGCCGACACCCTCGACACGCTGCTGCCGCTCGGGGACAAGCCGCTGTCGAACACGGCCGCTCTCCGCGAGCTGCCGAACCTCCCCGAGTTCCCCGAAGGCGACCGGCCGGACTACGGGCGCTACTCCGCGTACCCGCTCGGGGTCGTCGAGCGGGGCGGCGAGTGGATCGCCCTCACGCGACCGCTCGATCAGCTGGCCCTGGTGCGCTTTGCCGGCGAGGGCGGCGAGTCGCTGCGGCTGACCGGCGAAGTCGATCTTGCGCTGAGCGAGTTCAGCGATCCGCCGCGCGAGGCCGCGTTCGAGTTGCGCTTCCTGGCCGGCGCGGCGGCGCCGGGGCGCGGCATGCGGACCGCGCTCGCCGCCGGGCGAGTGGTGGATGCGCCGGCAGAGGGCGCGCCTCGGCGCGGCGGGTGGATGCCGTTCCGGGACCTGAGCCAGATCCCCAACGTGGATGAGTTCGGCTTCGGGTACCAGGAGGGCGCGCCCAACGCGAGGTTCGACGATGTGCTGGGGGTCGCGAGCTTCGTGTACTTCCACTGCGCCGGCGAGTTCGCGAATGTCGAGGGCTACAAGCGTGGGACGGAGCCCCTGCCGCCCTACGAGGCGGTCATGGCGGCCCTCAACCGGGTCGCGCAGCAGAGCTCCGGCGTGGCGAACGTCTGGGACGTCTGCGGCATTCAGGGGCCCGACGGAAGAGTGGCCTATCGCCCGGAGAAGACCTATGGCGACTT
>VGFB01000618.1 GCA_016869015.1 Armatimonadota bacterium | reverse complement strand
CCACGATCATCCCGCTGACGCGCCCGGCCTTCACGTCCACGTCCAGCGTGCGGTCGCGGCGCTGGATGTGGAAGCGGATGGCGTCGCCGATGCGGTGGGCGAAGATGGCGGCACGGAGGTCCTCGTCGCTCTTCACCGGCTTACCGTCCACCTGCAGGATCACGTCCAGTTGCCGCAGACCCGCCTGGAGCGCGGGGCTGTTGGGGCTGAGGCCGGTGATGACGGCGCCCTCGCTGGTGCCCAGCCGCGCCCAGGCCGCGAAGCCCTCGCTGTTGGGCATGACCGCCAGGATACCCACCCACGGGCCGCCGTTGACCAGGAAGTAGAGCATCTCCCGCGCTTCGTTGATCGGGATCGCGAACCCCAGGCCGATGTTCCCCGCGCCCGTGGGCGAGAAGATCATCGAGTTGATCCCGATGACATCCCCGGCGAGATTGATCAGCGGGCCGCCGCTGTTTCCCTGGTTGATGGCCGCGTCGGTCTGGATGACGTTGCGCCACGGGCCGTCCTTGCCGATCTGGCGGTTGCCCATCGCGCTGACATAGCCGACGGTCACGGAGTGCTCGAAGTCGAAGGGGTGCCCAATGGCGATCACGCGCTCGCCCAGCTGCAGCTTCGAGGAGTCGCCCAGCGTCGCCGTCGGCAGATCGGCGGGCGGGTCGACCAGCCGGACCACCGCGATGTCGCGCTCCTGGTGGGCCCCGGCCAGCTCGCCCCGCAGCTCCCGACCGTCGAGGAGCTTGATCAGGATCTGGGTCGCATCCGCGACGACGTGGGTGTTGGTCAGCACGTACTGCTTGCCGTCCTCATACCGGAAGACGAACCCCGAACCGATCCCCTCCATGACCTCGGGCGGGGCGCCCATGAAGTAGTCGAAGGGGTTCGTGTAGCCCTGCTCCCGCGCGATGACCTTCACCACGCACGGATCGGCCTGCTTCACCGCCTGCACGACGGCGTCGTCCTCGCTCTTCACCTCGATGGCGCCGGCCCCGGCCGGCCGGCTCACCACCGGCAGCACCGGCGCGCCGCCGGGCGTCGAGGCCGACCGTCCGGCGTAGTACCCCCCCGCCAGACCGCCGACGACTCCTGCCAGCACGCCGATGACAAGCACGCAACCGATCCCTGGACCGCGTCTGGGTTCCACGGCGTTCGCTCCCTGCAGGGGATCAGCCGAGCTGCCGCATCAGATCGGCCATCTCGATCGCGGAGACCGCTGCCTCGAAGCCGCGGTTGGGCATCTTGGTGCCCGCCCGCTCGATGGCCTGCTCGAGCGTGTCGGCGGTCACGACGCCGTAGATGCAGGGCACGCCCGTCTCCAGCTGCGCTTGGGCGATGCCCTTGGCCGACTCACCGGCGACGTACTCGTGATGCGTCGTCGCGCCGCGAATCACCGCGCCCAGCGCGATCACCGCGTGATACTTGCCGCTTGCCGCCAGCTTCCGCACCACCAGGGGCAGCTCGAAGGAGCCCGGCACCCACGCGACGTCCACCTGCTCGACGCTCCCGCCGTGCCGCGCGATCGCGTCCAGCGCGCCGGACAGCAGCTTCCCGGTGATGAACTCATTGTAGCGGCTGGTCACGATCCCGAAGGTCATGCCCTCGGCCTTCAGCTTCCCCTCATAGGTCGTACCCACCGGATCATCTCCCTTCCGCCCGCCGGGCGGGAAAAGACACTATTCGGCAGCGTCCGACTAGCACTACTGCAGGCCGAGAACGCCCGTAGAGGCCCCTACCAGCCGATGCGCCCCCGCAGCAGGCCTCCCGAGCCTATGCTATCGGGCCCGGGGGGGTATCACTATTCGGCGCCCTCCACCAGGGCGGCGAACTCCTCCGTCAGGGCCCACGCGCGCACCCGCTGTTGCTGCCCCGCCGGGGCCACGAGGCCGATCGCGCGCCACTCCGCTAACCACGCCCGCGCCGTCTGCACGGAGACCAGGTACCACTCGGCCACGTCCTTGGCCGTGAAGTGGTTGAGGTCACCGCCCGATGAGCGGGCGATCAGCACGCGGCTGAGCAGCTGTTGTTGGCGGCGTGGCAGCGTCTCCCACGGCGCTCTCGCCCGAGGTCGCGTCTCCTGAAGCGCCAGGGCCCGGTCTCGTACCCGCGCGGCGGCCGCGGCCAGCGTCTCCAGCCGCACGGGGTTGCCCTCGATGCCGGTTGAGAAGCGCGTGGAGCGGCGTTGAGCGTCGTACTTCAGCCGGAACGCGGCATCCGGCGGGAGTGCGAGCACCTCCACCAAGCGGCACGCCCCCTCGATCTCCATGAGGTGGCGGACCATCTCGTGGCAGTACGCGAACCGCGGCACGTAGGTTGCGACTGATGGCCGGGCCACGGCGCTCTCTCCGCCACTGTGACAGTCAGCGACCCGTCTTCCCGCTACTCCGCCGTCCCCGCCTCCTCACCCTCCACCAGCGTCAGCAGGTGTCCGAGCTTGGCCTTCTTGGTGCACAGGTACCGCCGCGAGTGCTCGGTGGGCGGAGCTTCGAGCGGCACCCGCTCGGTGATCTTCAGCCCGTAGCCCTCCAGCGCCACGTACTTCGCGGGGTTGTTGGTCATGATCCGCATCGTGGTGATCCCCAGGTCCACCAGCACCTGGGCCCCGATGCCGTAGTCGCGCAGGTCGGCGTCGAAGCCGAGGGCTTCGTTGGCCTCCACCGTATCGTACCCCTCGTCCTGGAGATGGTAGGCCTTGAGCTTGTTCGCAAGCCCGATCCCGCGGCCCTCGTGCCTGGCGATGTAGACGACTACGCCCAGGCCGGCTTCATCGATCATGCGGAGCGCCGCCTCGAGCTGATAGCCGCAATCGCAACGGCAGGAGCCGAGGACATCGCCCGTCAGGCAGCCGGAGTGCACGCGGACGAGCACGTTCTCCTCCGTGGCGACGTCGCTCTTGACGATCGCCACGTACTCATCGCCGTCGACCACGCTGGTGTAGCAGCGCACGCGAAAGTGCCCGTGAACGGTAGGCAGGTCAGCCTCGGCGTCCAGGCGGATGAGCTTCTCCGTGCGGCTGCGGTAGGCGATCAGCGCCGCCAGGGAGACGATGACCAGGCCCTGGCGCTCGGCCAGGAGCTCCAGCTCGGGGAGCGCGGCGCGGGCGCCCTCGGCGTTCAGCACCGGGCAGAGCATCACCACTGGCGCCAGGCCCGCCAGGCGGGCCAGGTCCACGGCGCCCTCCGTGTGGCCGGCGCGCTTGAGGACGCCGCCCGGCTGGGCCTGCAGCGGCGTCACGTGACCGGGACGCACGAGCTCGTGGGGGCCGGTCCGCGGGTCGGCCAGCGCCCGGATCGTTGCCGCCCGGCCCTGGGTCGAGATGGGAGCGACCTCCAGCCCCCGCACGTCCACCGAGATCGCGACCGCCTTCTGGGAGGCCGAGATCTGGTCGGAAGCCAGCAGCGGCAGTTGGAGTTGCTCCAGGCGCTCTGCTGACGCCGCAACCTCCACCAGCCCGCAGCGGGTCTCCTGAAGCATCGTCCCGATGGCGGCGGCCGTCACGAACTGACCGGCGACCAGGAGGTCACCGCTCGTGGCCGGCGAGCTGTCGTCCGCGAGGAGGACGAACTCCCCCGCCTGCAGGGCCTGAATGGCCTTCTCGATGCGTTCCATGACGGCAGTCCCAAGTCTGTGGCCCGGAGTCCACGACGACACAAGGCTCTATGGCTGACGGGAACTGGTGCCTGTCCCTGATTCCCGCCTGACCCACACCACACAAGTCATGGCTAACTGACCACTAGTGCCTTGTCAGCCGTGATTCCTTGGGTCGTTCTCGCGTCCAGGAGGACAGGCATTCCTGCCTGTCCTCGCCCGGAACCCGAGGTCTGTGCGGACAGGCAGGAATGCCTGTCCTCCCGGGAA
>VGFB01000617.1 GCA_016869015.1 Armatimonadota bacterium | reverse complement strand
GACGCGCGGTCCACACGGACGGGTGCATCCGCAGTGTGAAGAGGGCGAAGCATGAGAGTCCCGGCGCTGATGATGGCGATGAGCGTGCTGCTCGGTGGCGCTCCTGGGGCCCAAGAGGCCGCGAACCTCATCCCTAACGGGGCCTTTGAGGTCGATGCCGACGGGGACGGGCTGGCGGACGGTTGGCGGTTCTCGGGGAATGAGAGCGTGAAGGTGACGTGGTCGCGGGACGCGGGCACCGAGGGCCGGTGGAGCCAGAAGCTGGACTGCACCGCTTTCGAGCGCACCTCACCTGCCAGCCACGTGATGTTGGCGATGAACGATGGCTTCGCGCTGGAGGAGGGGCGGTGGTACCGGCTCTCCTTCCGCGTGAAGGGCCGCGGCATCCTTGGCTCGGCGGCCCAGGTCGCGATCCAGCAGACCGGCCCGTGGGAGAACCTGGGCTGTGACAAGAGCTTCCGAGTCGGGCCGGACTGGAAGACGGTCGAGACGGTCTTCCGCGCGACCAAGACCCTCGACCGCAACCTGCGGCTGCAGATCTGGTTCACGAGCACCGGCACGCTGTGGATCGATGATGTGCGCCTGGTGGAGACGGAGGCGGTTCAGCGCCGGTACACCGACGTTCTGCCCGACCTGGGCGCGAAGAACCTGATCCCGAACGCCAGCTTCGAGTGCGGGACGAGCGGCTGGGGCAGCACCACCCAGATGTCGGGTTGGGGCGGCAACCTCAACAGCCTCGTCGGGGAGATCGACCGCACCGGGCCGCGCTACCATGGTTGCAGCCTCAAGATCCCGGTCGACCGCGCCACGGCGCCGGTGCTCTACTTCGACTACTTTGAGCTGATCCGTCAGCCGGTGCTCATGCCGCTGCTGGGGAATCGCGGCTGGATCAGCGTGACCCCCGGCGCGGAGTACACGCTCTCGGCGGACATCAGGTCCGAGCCGGCCGGGACGCCGGTGAAGCTCCGCGTCTACCAGGCCTTCGCCGGAACGCAAGACCGCGACCTCGAGGCCACCGGGGAGTGGCAGCGGGTCAGCTTCACCCTCAAGCCAAACCGTCCCCAGGTCTTCATCGCCCTGGGCCCCAACCTCACGGACAGCCAGCTCACGCGCGCAACGCTAGGGGTGGACGGGGTGCAGCTCGAGAAGGGCGCTGCGGCCACGGAGTTCGAGCTGCAGGCGCCGGTGGAGGTCGGGATCGAGTGGCCCGAACCCGGCCACTTGTTCGCTCCGGGGGGCGTGGAGGCGACGCTCATCGCGTTCAACGGCTCCGACCGGCCGCAGTCGATCGACCTCCGCGCGGAGGTCAGGGACTACCTGGACCAGCCCGCCGGGTCCGAGAAGCTGACCCTCTCCCCCGCGGCGGGCGCGTCCGCGCGGGGCGTGCTGCGGCCAAGGCCCGGGACGCAGGGGTTCTTCCGGATGGCCCTCGCCTGCGAGGGCGGCGCGCTGATCCCGACGCGTCCGGAGCGCTTCGCGGTGATCGAAGAGTGCAAGGACGCGGACGGGCTGTTCGGGATGAACCACGCCTACCCGCCGCAGGAGCTCAACCGGCTGAGCAAGCAGATCGGGCTGACCTGGTTCCGCGACTGGTCGCTCAAGTGGCTGCACGTGGAGCCCGCGCCGGGCCGCTTCGAGTTCGCCGAGGCGGACCGGCAGATCGACCGGGTGCTGGAGCTGGGGCTGAACGTGCTGCCGCTGCTGCCCTTCCCGTCGAGCGACTGGGCCTCCAGCGCGCCGGACAGCGTCACGCCGGGCAGCGGCTACCCCGCCAATCGCGAGCGCGCCGCCTACATGCCTCGGGACATGGAGGCCTTCGCGAACTACGTGCGGACCACCGTCGCGCGCTACAAGGACCGCCTGCGCGTCTGGGAGATCCTGAACGAGCCGATCTACACCAGCTACGCGCTGCCTCAAAGCGCCGGATACAAGCCGGCGGATTACGTGAAGCTGCTGGCGGTCGCGTACCGGGCGGTGAAGCAGGCCGATCCGCAGGGCCTCGTGATCGGGGGCATCGCCGGCCATCCGGATACGTACGTTCGCGACTTCATCGAGGCCGGGGGCCTGGAGCACGTGGATGCGCTGAACCTGCACGCGTACCCGGGCTGGCAGGCGCCGGAGGGGTTCGTCGAGCCGCTGCGTCAGCTGCGGAAGATGATGGCCGACGCCGGGCACCCAAAGCCGATCTGGTTCACGGAGGGCGCCTACTACGCGGACGACGACACGCCCTGGGAGCCGTTCGAGTCCTGGTTGACGCGGCTCGACAGCGAGCTGCTCTGCGCGGCGTACCAGGTGCGCTTCGACGCGATCCTGCTGGCCTTCGGCACACAGAAGATCATCTACCACTCCGGTACTCCGGGCTCGCTGAACAACGAGGGCGTCGACGGGATCTTCTACGAGTGGGATGGCGCGCCGCGGAAGATGGCCGTGGCGCAGGCGCAACTGACCGCGATGCTGGGTCCGGACACGGCGACCTTGGGGGTCCTCAGCGAGGACCCTTGGGCCTGCGGATTCCACTCGCGCGGCAAGACAGTGGTGGTGTTGTGGAGCGATCGGAGCGATGGTCCGCGCTTCACCCCTGGCGGCGAGGCTCGCCTGCTCGATCTCATGGGCAACCGGGTCCAGGGATCCGTTGCGCTCGGCGAGGTTCCGCACTACCTCGTCATGGAGGGCTTGCAGAGCGCGGAGGCGGCGAGGGTGGTGCTGACGGCGGGGCTGCGCTAAACGGGAATCCGCGATTCTCGATCATCGGCGACGACGGGCCCGCGGTGTAGGAGCGGCTTCAGCCGCGATCCTCCAACGTTGGTGCATCGCGGCTGAAGCCGCTCCTACAACACCAGGATCGGGAATCGCGGATTCCCATTTAGTGCGTCTATAGGAGAACATACGCGCCGTGGTTGTTGCCCGTACCTGGGACCGCAGGGCGTCCCGCCTGCTGGCCTGGCTGGTGGTGGCCCCGGTGTGGCGGCCGTCGCCGTTCTCCCCTCTCCCTTCAGGAGAGGGGCCGGGGGTGAGGCCTCCACCGCGCCGTCGCCGTCCGCCGTTGCCGTCCGTGCCTGCGGGTCGCCTGACCCGCGCCGTTGGTCGTCCACGCGTAGCGCGTCGGCCCGAAGGGCCGCCTCGTGCTCCGTCACCATCGCCGTCGTAGGACGGAGCGCTGCTCCGTCACCGTCACCATCGCCGTCGTAGGACGGAGCGCTGCTCCGTCACCGTCACCGTCGCCGTCGTAGGACGGAGCGCTGCTCCGTCACCGTCACCATCGCCGTCGTAGGACGGAGCGCTGCTCCGTCACCATCGCCGTCGTAGGACGGAGCGCTGCTCCGTCACCATCGCCGTCGTAGGACGGAGCGCCGCTCCGTCACCGTCACCATCGCCGTCGTAGGACGGAGCGCTGCTCCGTCACCATCGCCGTCGTAGGACGGAGCGCCGCTCCGTCACCGTCACCATCGCCGTCGTAGGACGGAGCGCTGCTCCGTCACCGTCACCATCGCCGTCGTAGGACGGAGCGCCGCTCCGTCACCGTCACCATCGCCGTCGTAGGACGGAGCGCTGCTCCGTCACCGTCACCATCGCCGTCGTAGGACGGAGCGCTGCTCCGTCACCGTCACCATCGCCGTCGTAGGACGGAGCGCCGCTCCGTCACCGTCACCATCGCCGTCGTAGGACGGAGCGCTGCTCCGTCACCGTCACCATCGCCGTCGTAGGACGGAGCGCCGCTCCGTCACCGTCACCATCGCCGTCGTAGGACGGAGCGCCGCTCCGTCACCATCGTTGTCGAGGTGGGCCCTTCGAGCGACCACGACACATCCTCACAATCACGAGTGACGGCGCTCTAGCCGCAGGGCGGGCCACAGC
>VGFB01000616.1 GCA_016869015.1 Armatimonadota bacterium | reverse complement strand
CACGGCGACCGCGGCTGGCAGGTCATGCTCGACTCCCACACCGTCGCCGCGTATCGCGTCTCCAAGTTCTGCCCCGACAGCGACGTCCCCAACTGCGGCTTCGACCTGGGCCACATCGTCTATGCCAGTTCCCTGGTCGCGGCCGAGCAGGCGCGCGTCGCCGCCTGGTGGGCCCGGCCGCAAGTCGACGGCCCGTGGGTCTGCTGCGTCACCGGTCGGGAGGTGGCTGCGAACGACATGGTCGACCCGGCCGAGGACCGCATCGCGCTCTCCCCGGACGGCCGGCACGTAGCCTATCGCCTGCGACACTTCGAGGGTCAGGGCGAGGAGCGCCGTGAGGTCGCGCAGACGGTCTGCCTCGATGGGCAGAGCGGCCCGCGCTTTGACGCCGTGCGGGACATCCGCTTCAGCCCCGATTCGGGCAGCTGCGCCTATCTCGCCGAGCGCGCCGGTTCCTCGAAGATGCTCTACGTCTTGGATGGCGCGGGCGCCGGTCCCGACGCGGACGAGGTCAGCCTCTTCACATTCTCCCCCGGCGGCGCGCGTTACGGCTATCTGGCCCGCCACGGCGAGACCCAGTCCCTGGTCGCCGAGGGTGTCGAGTGGCCCCTGCCGTGGGCGGGGGTCCTGGCCCTCAGCCTCGACGACGACGGCGCCCTCCGCGTCGTCGCCCGCGACGGCCGCTCGCTCATCACCGCCGCCGGCGCGCCCTCCGGCGGGTCGGGGCAGCGCCTCGCCGGAGCTCCCAGCCGCTGAACTCCGTGCCGACGCGTCGCCCGTGCGCGGAGGATGATTCCGCCCGCCGCCCGACGAACACGCCCCTCGACCGGCCAGACCCCAACCCTCGAGGAGCGACCCAATGGGCAAGATCCCGATCGCGTTGCAGCTGTTCTCCGTGCGTGGCGAGGTCCAGAACGACCTGCCCGCCACCGTGAAGGCGGTGGCGGAGCTGGGCTACGTGGGCGCCGAGCCGTGGGGCTACGGCGGCGAGAGCCTCGAGTGGATGGGGCACTCGGCGGCGGACATCCGCCGGATGTATGACGACAACGGGCTGACCTGTTGCGGCATCCATCTGGCGACCGGCGCGCTGCTCGGCGACAACCTGGCGCGCACCGTCGAGTTCAATCGCACGTTGGGCAACCGCTTCCTCGTCATCGCCGCGGACAAGCCGCGCATGAGCGCCCGCGACACGATCCTGGAGCTCGCCGGGATCCTCAACGACGCCGCCGAGGCGGTCGCCGCCGAGGGCATGTACACCGGCTATCACGCGCATGGCTTCGACTTCGAGACGGTGGACGGCGAGATCGCGTGGGACATCCTCTTCAGTCACACGCGCGAGGACGTCATCATGCAGATGGACATCGGGAACTGCGCGATGGGCGGCGGCGACCCGATCGGCACCCTCCGCAAGTTCCCCAATCGCGCGCGCTCGGTACACCTGAAGGACTACGGCGGGGGGCCCGGCTCAGTGATCGGCGAGGGGGAGGCGGACTGGCCGACGATCTTCGAGCTCTGCGAGACGCAGCACCCGGTCGAGTGGTACGTCGTCGAGGAGGGCGGCCCGGAGGGGCTCGGTTACGATGTCTGCGGCCGCAGCCTCCAGGCTCTCCGCGCCATGGGGAAGTAGCGGCTCGCCCGCTCACGGCTGCCAGGCCGGGCTGTCCATGACCTGGTAGATCTGCTCGTAGATGGCCTGCCAGCCCGCGGCGGCGGCGAAGAGCGTGATGAGCGCGGCGATGATGAACGTGCCCATGCAGCCGCCGAGACCCGCGCCCTTGAGGAACTGCTCCCGATCGGCGCGCGCCCTCTCGGCCAGTTGAGCGAGGGCGTCCTCCAGCGTCCCGGTCTGCTCGGCAGTCGCCAGCAGGCTGATCTGCGAGGGGCTGAAGATGCCTGAGGCGCGCAGGACGTCGCTGACCCGGCCGCCCTGATCCAGCGCTGCCGCCGGGCCGGTCACGCGCTCGGCCACAAGGGTGTTGCCCGTGGCGCGGGCCGCCTCCCGAATGCCGTCGCCCAGTGGGGCCCCCGCGCGCTGCATGAGCTCCAGCACGCGGCCGAAACGCGCTACCGCCGCCTTCCTCGTGTGCATCCCCACGATCGGCATGTACAGCGCCAGACGGTCGCGAACAGCCGCCATGGCCGGCAGATGTAGCACGACCGCAGCGACCTTGACCAGCACGTAGGCCAGCAGCAGCCAGGGCAGGATGTCGTGGACGACGTGGTGGTTGTACTCCTGTAGACCGGGGCGGAGGTACTCGTAGACTTCCGCCAGCGTGGCCGGGGCGGTCGTGCGATTGGGGTCGAAGAGCACCGACTTGCTGATGATGCGCGGGAAGCTGGGGATGAAGATCGCCGGGATGCCGATGAAGGCCAGATAGAGCTTCAGCAGCGTCACGAAGCGGCGCGTCTTCTGCTCGGTTTCGCACTGGGTCACGATCTCGCGGCAGGCCTCGGCGAACTGCCCCGAGCGCTCCCCGGCGCGGAAGATCGCCACAATGTGCGGTGGGAAGAAGCGCGGGTAGCGCTCGAGGTGGGTCGAAACGCTGCCCCCGCGCGAGAACGTCTCGGCGCCCTCCCGGGCGACCCGCCGCAACCGTCCCCCGATGCGTTCCTGCAGGGCGGTGAAGGCCTCGTACGGCGTCACCCCCGCCGACAGCAACCTCCCGAGCTGATCGAAAAAGAGAGCGACATGCCCGACCGCGATCGGCCACAGCGGGTAGAGCGGGCCCTGACCCCACGAAGCGGTCTGTCTGCGCGCCTGCTGCCGGGCGTCGACCAGAGCATCGACGGCCAACCCCTGCTCCCGCAGCAGCACCAGCGCGTGCCCTCGGTTCTGGGCGGTGATGGTGCCCGTCACCGTGGCGCCGGCTCGATCGCGGGCCTCATATCGGAAGCTGGGCATCTTGCCTCACCTTGGTCTGAAGACGCGTGAACTCACGGGCGGCCTCGGGACGTGCGGTAAGTCACGCACCCTCTTCTGCGCCGGCCGCGCAGGCCCCTCCGCGCCCGGCCGAGAAGGGTTCCCCCCGGCCCGAGCGCGCATCTCCTCGCGCGCGGTGTTCACTCCTCCTCGGGGTGAGTTGTCCCATGAAGATCGTCGGCATCGTCATCCTGGTTCTGATCGTCCTCGTCGTCGGCGGGGTGTTGCTGGCCCGGTGGTTGCTGAGGCGTGCCCTGAAGCGGGTGATGGGCACCCTCGCGGACGCGTTGATCGAGGCGATGCGCGAGAGTGCGCTGTGTGCCCCGCCTCCGCCGCGCGTCCATCTCGTGCCCGCGACCGACTCGCCCTGGGACCACGAGACGCAGGCGGAGGAGTCTGCCGGGGGGCTGCGGACCCTCGGCTTTGAGCCCGGCGGGGTCTATGAGATCGCGGAGGTCTACGGCATCACTCTACAGGTGTTCACGCTCACGGAGGAGCGGGTCTACGCCGTGCTCTACGATCACGTGCAGCAGGGGGTCTGGGTCGACTTCGTCATCCGCCATGAGGACGACGGGGTGCTGACCGTCTCGAACGTCCCCCTGCACGACGCCGTCGCCCCGCCGTGGAGCCGACTCGTGCAAGACACCGAGGCGAGCCTCCCCGAACTCTACCAGCGTCTCCTCAGCGAAGCCGAGGACAGGCCGCGGCGGCGAGTCTCGGCCGAGGACTTCCCCGCGACCTTCGAGCGATCGCACGCGCGAGAGATGGACTGGCGCAACCTGCGCGGCGGCCCGACCGAGGAGGAGATCCGCCGGAGCGCCGCCGGCACGGGCGAGGAGGTCACCGATGACGTCGTCGCCGCCACCCGCGAGCAGCAGGCCGCTGCGGCGGCTGAGGGCGTGACTGTGCTGCTGAAGGAGCGGTTCCAGGCCGCCAACCCC
>VGFB01000615.1 GCA_016869015.1 Armatimonadota bacterium | reverse complement strand
ACGAGGAAGAGCCATGGCTCGGGCCCAGGTCCGCGACCATCGGACGTCTGGCTTCCCGCCTGGCTGCACTGCCCTGGGACGATTGGGGAATCGGCCGGCTGGTGGCGGAGGCGGCCGAGGCCCTCGCCTCTTGTGACACCCCGACCCGGCCGTGCCACGGGGACTTCTGGGGGGCCAACCTGCTGATCGAGCCGGCACGCCGGGGGCAGCCCGGGGGCGCCGGCGTCATCGACTGGGAGTTTGCGCAGCCGGACGCTTCCCCTCTCGCCGACGCCACCTACTTCGTGCTTCACTCCCTGGCGTATGCGCACAATGTGCGCTCGGGGGATGGCTGTCGGCGCCTGTTCGACCGGTTGGCGACTGAGAACGGCCTGTTCGCTTGGGCGCGCAGCGTCCTCGGCGACATGGCCGCTCGCCGGGGGGTGACCGAGGCGTGCCTACCCGCAGTGCTTGTCGTGACCGTGGCAGCCGACGTCGCTCGGTTCCCGGCCGGCGGAACTGCGCCGGGGGCGCCGGCCATCCCGGCCGCTCGTATGGCACGCGCCGTCCTGTCCCGACTGGCCCTCGAGGATGGGAGGCTCTGTCTTGAGCGCCTCGTGCAGGCGATCTCGCGGTGCCGCTGCGCCGGTGTCCGCCCGCAGTCGGTCAGAGGTGCAGACGCCTCGGCAGGCGCTGCGCCTCCTGGGGAGTCGTAGGGCCCAGAGGAGAGCGATCATGCCCACCGTGTCCGCGGTGACCATCGCCCTGAACGAGGAGGAGATGATCGAGGGATGCCTCCGCAGCGTCGCTTGGGCTGACGAGGTCATTGTGGTGGACGGCGGCAGCACGGATGCAACGTGCCGGATCGCCCAACGGCATGCGACGCGGGTCGTCACCCGCCCCTGGACGAACTGGGGCGAGCAGAAGTCCTACGCCCTTGACCTCGCAACCGGAGACTGGGTGCTCTGGATCGACGCCGACGAGCGTCTCACCCCAGGACTGGTCGATGAGGTCCGCCGGTTCATCGCGAACCCCGGCCCGTATGTGGGCCTGTCCGTGCCCATTCAGTACTACGTCTTCGGCCGGCCGCTGCGCCACGGCGGATTCCGCCGCCGCAAGGTCAGGCTGTTCCGGCGCGACGGCGCCACGTGGCGGGGCGACGTCCACACCGACCTGGCCTGCCCGACGGGCCCGCTGCTTCGCGCCAAGGCCCCCATCCGCCACCTCTACATCCGGGACCTCGACCGCGCGCTTGATAAGACCCGTCGGCTGGCCGGCTTCGACGCCATCGACAACCCCCGGTTGCGCGCCCATGCGCGCCCCTACGACATCCTGTGGTCGCCGCTTCGGCGCTTCGTCGGCCGCCTGCTGCTCAAGCTGGGCATCCTCGATGGGCCCCCCGGCGTCATCGCCATCGGACTGCTCTCCCTGCAGCTGTTCCTGACCCACGCCTCTCTTTGGCAGCAGGGGCACTTCGCCCGAGGGGCCCACGTTCGGGAGCGTGAACGCCATGGCTAGCACAACGCGCGTTGCTCTGCTGTTCATCAGCGGGCACGACGAGCGGGGCGGGATCGAGGTCGTCACTCTCGATCTCATCCGCGCTCTGGACCGACGGCGCTTCGAAGTATGGGTGCTCTCGCTGGTTGAGGGCCCTTTCCCCGACGAGCTGCGCCACGCTGCCGACCGCTTCGTCTCTTCTCCGACGCGCATGAGGGACCGGCGCGGCTGGGCGCGCGCGGCCGAGGTCGGCGTCCGCATGCTGCAAGAAGCCTCCGGCGCGCTGGTGCACGTCAACGAGGGCCGATCCCATCTGCTCGGACGCCGCATCAGCGACGCCACCGGCGCGCCGCTCGTCCGCTGGCTGCACGGATGGCATTCCCCGCTGTTCTCCCGCGATCGGCTCTGCTCCTGGATGTCGATCCGGGCCGGCGCTCATGTGTGGGTCGCAAACTCCGCCACGACCGCCCGCTACTTCGCCCGATGGCTCCCGCCGACAACGCCGGTTCGGATCATCGCCCCGGGGGTCGATCTGGACGCTCGCCGTAGCGGCGAGGCCCCGCCATCGATCCGAGCCCGGCTCGGAATCGGGGAGGCCGACCTCGCCATCGTGATGCATGGCCGGCTGGTGTCCGCCAAAGGGTGCCACGTGCTCATCGAAGCGCTCGCCATACTGGCACGACAGGGCATCCCCGCTACCGCGTTGATGGTGGGCGGATCGCAGCTGCCCAAACCCGTTCACCAAGCGTACAGGGACCAGTTGGAGACATTGGCCCGGCGGCTGTCCGTCCACTCCCGCGTCCGCTTCCTTGGCTTCCAGGCGAGCACCTACGACTTCGTGGCCGCCGCTGATGTGGTAGCGCACGTAGCGACCATCCCGGAAGGGTTCGGTTTGGTTGTCATCGAGGGGATGGGCTTCGGCAAGCCCGTCATCGCCACGCGCACGGGCGGTCCCGAGGAGATCCTCGACCATGGCGTCACCGGGCTCCTGACCTCGCCGGGCGACCCCGTCGAGTTGGCCAGGTGGCTGGCTCTGCTGCACAGGCGCCCCGACGTCCGCCGCCGCCTTGGCGCCGCCGCCCAGCAGCTCTTCGAAGCCCGGCATACGGCCCTTCGCATGGCCGAGGACTTCGGGCGCCTTTACGCCGCCATGCGCGTGAGCCTCCAGGGAATCGGCGCCGTCGAGAACACCGCTCCCGGTACGCTCGCCGCACGCTCGTGAGCGGCGCACCCGGCGCGAAGGCGAGCCCGGCAATGGAACGCCCAACATCCGACGACACCGCGACCCAGAGCCTCCGCGTCGCCGTCTTCCACGACTACTTCGCCAGGATCGGTGGCGCCGAAGCAGTCACGGAAGCAATCCTGGAGCTGTACCCTCAGGCGACCGTCTCGACGCTGCTGACCGAGGAACGCCTGGATCAGCTCGCCCAGCGCTTGGCCGTCGCCCGCATCCGCGTCAGCTTCCTGCAAGGGCTTCCTCTGAGGTGGAGCCTGAGGCCCATCTACGCCCCAGTGTTCCCTCTCGCGGTCGAGTCGTTCACCTTCGAGGACACAGACCTCCTCATCACCTCCAGCCACGCGTGGTCCAAAGGGGCTCTCACGCCGGCCCACGTCTGCCACATCTGCTACTGCCACACCCCGATGCGGTACGCGTGGTTCGCGGACGACCGCGGGGCGCGCCTCGGCTGGCTGGCCCGCCCGGCACAGGCCGCGGCCCTTCACTACCTCAGGCTCTGGGACTACAGCGCCGCACAGCGCCCCGATTACTTCATCGCCAACTCTCACACCGTCCGTCGGCGCATCGCGAAAGTCTACGGGCGCGACTCCCGCGTGGTCCATCCCCCGGTCGACACGGCTTTCTACCACGGGCTCGGGTCCTCACCCAGGTCGGAGCGGCTTCTGGTCGTCTCCCGGCTGGTGGAGTACAAACGCATCGACCTCGCCGTGGAGGCGTGCCGCAGACTATCGCGGCCCCTCCTCGTCGTGGGCGCAGGCCCGCAACTGCGCAGCCTCCGCCGACAGGCGGGGCCGACGATCACCTTCGTGCCGCACCGGTCCCGTTCCGAGCTTCGTGATCTCTACGGGACCTGTCGCGCGCTGCTCCTCCCCGGCGAGGAGGACTTCGGCATCGTGCCTGTGGAGGCGCAAGCGTGCGGCATGCCCGTCATTGCGTTTGGCCGCGGCGGGGCCAGGGAAACGGTCATCGATGGGGTAACCGGCGTGCTGTTCGACGCGCCGTCAGCCGACTCACTGGTCGATGCCCTGCGCAAGTTCGACGCCCTAGCGCAACTTCGACAGTGCCCTGCGTAGGGGGCTTCTGGGGGGGCGTAGCGCGGACCTTTGCCACTACAAGGGGCGGATGGGGGTCGGGAGCGGGTTGTGGTGGGC
>VGFB01000614.1 GCA_016869015.1 Armatimonadota bacterium | reverse complement strand
TCGGAAATAGCGAGGGCGTCCGCGCTCCAACGGAACGGCGACGGCGGGTACCGGGGACCGTGACGGCGACGGCGGACGGCGACGGCTGCCACACCGGGGCCACCACGAGCCAGGCCAGCAGGCGGGACGCCCTGCGGTCCCAGGGGACGGCACGGCGACGGCGAGGGAACCACGGAATACACGGAACACACGGAAGGGGACGGCACGGCGACGACGAGGGAACCACGGAACACACGGAACGCACGGAAGGGGACGGCACGGCGACGGCGGACGGCGACGGCCGCCACACCGGGGCCACCACCAGCCAGGCCAGCAGGCGGGACGCCCTGCGGTCCCAGTTGCGGGCAACGACCACGGCGCGTGTGTTCTCCTATAGCCGCACTAGCGCTCGGGGCCGCGAGCGGCGCGCAGCTGCCCGCAGGCGGCGTTGATGCTCTGCCCGCGACTGCGCCGGAGACTGACGTTCAGGCGCGCGCGCTCAAGGCGGGCGGCGAAGGCCTCCATCTCCCGCGGCGCCGGCCGCTCGAAGGGCAACCCCTCGACCGCGTTGTACGCGATGAGGTTCAGGTGATGGCGGCGGCGGCCCAGGAGTTGCGCCAGCTCCTGGGCGTGCTCCGGCTGATCGTTCACCCCACGGAGCAGCACGTAGGCGAAGGTGACCGGCCGGCCGCCGTGGCGCGCGGAGAACTCATCGCACGCGGCCAGAACGTCCACGAGGGCGTCCCGAACGCCGGGCATCAGCTCCCGCCGCAGCGCGTCGGTGGGCGCATTGAGCGACAGCGCGAGCTCCACGGGCGGCCCCTCGGCCACGAGGCGGCGGATTCCCCGGGCTCCCCCGCTCGTCGCCACCGTGACTCGCTGCGCCGACAGGCCCCAGCCCTCCCGGTCGAGCAGGATCGTCAGGGCCTTGAGAAGAGCGTCCACGTTGTGCAACGGCTCACCCATCCCCATGAAGACGAGGTTGCGCGCCGGGCCGACCAGAGCGCGCAGCGTGACGGCCTGCAGGACGATCTCGCCGGCCGACAGGTTGCGGATCAGCCCCTCGGCGCCCGAGGCGCAGAAGGCGCAGCCGATCGCGCAGCCCACCTGGCTCGACACGCACGCGGACGCCGTGTCCGGGCCGGTCACCATGCGCACACACTCGACCGTCTGCCCGTCGCTGAGCTCGAGCAGGAGCTTCGTGGAATCCTCCGCCTCGCGGGCTTCCAGAGGGGCCGCCGGACCGAACCGCAACGTCGCCGCCAGCTCCTCCCGCAACGCGGCCGGCAGGTTCGTCATCTCCTGGAAACCGCGCGCCAGGAGGGCGTGGGCCCAGTGGAACAACTGGTCGGCCCGGAAGCGTGGCTGCCCCCGCTCGATGAGCCAGGCGGCCAGTTCCTCGCGGGTCATGTCGTAGAGATCAGGCCGGTCCACCAGCGCCCCCTTCACGGGTCCCCTGGGTCTCCCAGAGCCGTCGGACGCGATCGAGCGTATCGATCTCCGCCACCGGCTTGTCCAGGCGCACCCGCTTGATGCGCGGGAATCGCAGCGCGAAGCCGCTGTTGTGCCGCCCGCTGCGCTGCACCCCGTTGAACGCCACCTCCAGCACGATGCTGGGCACGACCAGCACGCCCGGGCCGAAGTCCTCGACGGCGCTGCGCCGGAAGTGCTCCGTGAGAAAGGCGATCTCGCGAGCGGTCACGCCCGAGTAGGCCTTCCCCACCGTCGCCAGGCGCTCGCCGTCGCGGACCGCGAAGGTGTAGTCGCTCAGCAGGCCGCGGCGCCGCCCATGGCCGAACTCCGCCGCCACGACCACGACGTCCAGCGTCGCGAGCGGGCGCTTCAGCTTCAGCCAGGCCCGGCCCCGTCTGCCGGGCTGGTAGGTTGAGCGAGGGTCCTTCAGCATCAGCCCCTCGTTGCCGCGAGCCAGCGCGGCCCCGAAGGCCGCCTCAACCCCGGCGACATCGCGGACCGGAAGGGCCTCCGTCGCGCGCAGGAGCGGAGGGAGCGGCAGGCCCTGGAGCCGCACCCGGCGCTCCCCCAGCGGTTCGGCGAGCAACGGGCGGCCGTCCAGCGCCAGGAGGTCGAACACCACCAGCGCAACCGGGACGGCCCGCGTCAACGCCTCGTCGGGGCCCTTCCGCCCGAGGCGTCGAGCGAGCTGCGCGAAGCCGAGCTGCTCGCCGTCCATGGCCGCGATCAGCTCGCCGTCGCAGACGAACTCCCGGCCGGCTCCACCAAGGCCGGCGGCAACCTCGGGGAACTGGCGGGTGATCTCGTCGAGGGTCCGGGAGTAGAGCCTCGTTTCTGCCCCGTCACAGTGGAGCTGGCAGCGGATGCCGTCGAGCTTGTCCTCCGCGAGCCACTCCGCGCCGATCCCGAGGGCCTCCTCCGGGCCATCGACCGCGGTTGCCAGCATGCACTTCAGCGGGCGGAACAGGGCCAACCGCGCGTCCGTGAGCCGGTCCTCGCGCGCCAGGAGCGCGGTCCGGCCGATGTCTCCGAGCAGCATGTTGGCCTGGCGAACCGCGTCTGGGTCGCGTCCGAACGCCTCGGCGAGCGCTTCCTCGACGAGGCTCTCCTGCACGCCGATCCGCAGCGCGCCCGTGAGGATCTTCACCAAGTACCGCGCCGCCGGGGCGCGGCAGGCCGTGAGGGCCCCGATGAGCAGCGCCCGACGCTCGGTTGCGGTTGGGCAGGCTGCAAGCTCGTCGCACAACCTCCGGACACCCTCCAACGTCAGGCTTCTTGCAGGCTGTTCGCGCCCGCCCAGCAGTTGGGCCGCCGTGTCCCCGGCATCGCCGAGGGGGATGTAGGCCGCGTCGTACTCCTTGGGTGAGACGCCCGTCACCTCAACCACGGCCTCCCGCAGCAGCGCACCGCCGACGTTCACGGTACGTTCGCTGGACAGAGGGAACGGGCGGCCGGTGAGGAACACGGCGGCAATCGGGAGTGACTCGGGCGCGAGCTCCCGCAGATAGGCGGCCAGAATGGACCTCTTCTCCAGCTTCCTGGTGGTCGCCGCGACCTCGTCGGCGACCGAAGCGAAGGCGTCCAACGACGCCACCTCCGGCGAGGGATCAACGGCGCAACCGGCGGAGCCTCGCACGTTGGCCGAGGCCCTGGCGATCCTGCGGGGACCTCGTCGGCAGGCCGTCGCCTTCCTCATTTCGGCCTTGACCAGCCCGTTCCTTGTCTGCGCCGTCGCCGCGGGCGCCCTGGCGATGCACATGGCGCCCTCCTGGCACGAGCTGTTCGTCTGGGGTGCGCTCACCTCGCTGTTCGCCGGTGTGATCCCGTTCCTGGTCGTGTACCTGATGTACCGGCGCGGCGGGGTGGCCGACATGCATGTCGCCGAGCGGCGGCGGCGCTGGATTCCCCTCGGCGCCAGCTTCGTCAGCGGGGTCGTGGGGCTGGCCGCCCTGGCCGCCGTGGGCGCGCCGTTGGAGCTTAGCGCCCTCGTCGGCGCCTACCTCGTGAACGCGGCGCTGTTCATCCTCGTGTCGTGCTGGTGGAAGGCCAGCATCCACGCGGCCGTCTACGTGGGCGCGTTCAGCTCGTGCGCCCTGGTGGTCGGCCCGTGGTGGTGGTGCGGACTGGCGGGCCTGCCGTTGGTGATCTGGGCCCGCGCCCAACGAGGCCGTCACACGCTTGCCCAGGGCCTCGTCGGCGCTGCGATGGCCCTGATCGCGGTCACGGCGACGTACACTGTGGTGATGACCCACTGGCCCCGATAGGACCGGGCGAAGGAAGGCCGCGGTGGTGATCTGGCCGGAAGAGCTGATTGCCCGAGAGAAGGCCCGGCTGCGAGGCACGGGTCTCACGGCGGTGGCGCTCTACTTCGCGCCGCCGGTGGTCGTTGCAGCCCTGCGGGCGCAATCGCCC
>VGFB01000613.1 GCA_016869015.1 Armatimonadota bacterium | reverse complement strand
CACCCGCACGTGCGCCTCCGGCAGGAAGGTCGCGATGTCGGCGTCCCACGTCGGTTGGCGCTTCGCGAACCGATGGTACGGCTTCAGCGCCACGAACCCCTGTCGCCTCACCTCCTGGCGCACGTAGTCCGCGTCCATGTCCGGCGTCACCAGCATCGCGCCCGCGCAGCCCGTCGCGGAGCCGACCTGTCCGGCCACGAAGGCGTTGGCCTCGACCACGCGCTCGGGCCCCCCGAAGCCCAGGAACAGCCCATCGACCTCCCGGCCCGGCAGGACCCACTCCATCAGCGCCCGGTACTCATCGAGGGTGACGGCCTCCGGCCCGAGCTCGACCGCTCCCCGCGGCTCGGGCCAATCGGCCTTCCGGTACAGGTGGGCGTGGGCATCGAAGACCGCGGGCGGGACGAAGGCCTGCAGCTCGCGCTTGAACAGCTCGACATCACACTCTCGGCGCTCCCAGGACAACCGCACGGGCGTCACGCTCCATCCCCGGACAAGGTCGCCCGGGCCTTCGCTCCCGCCGGAGGGAAGGCCTGCACGGCGGAGAAAAGGGTCACACACCCAACGGCGGGGCGGACAGGAGGAATGGGCCGATGCAGGTCACGGACCGCGGGACCGTCCTCGCAGGTCGAGCCGACACGGAGTACTCGAGCATCTGCTTCCCCGGGGTGTGCGTGACGCCGGGCGGGCGGTGGTTAGTCACCCTCCGCGCCGCTCCCACCAAGCAGGCCGTCGTGCCCCAGCGGACACTGCTCGTTCGCAGCGACGACAGCGGCGCCACGTGGTCCGACCCGATCGAGCCGTGGCGGCCGCCTGCCGTCCCCGGCAGGCAGGGCCGCTTCCGGGCCGGCCACCTCACCGCCTTGGGCGGCGACCGCCTCCTCGCCGTGGCCTACTGGGTGGACGTCTCGGACCCCTCGCTCCCCTTCTTCAACGAGGAGACGGAAGGGCTCGCCGACTCCCGGGTATGCACGTCACTGTCCGCCGATGGCGGGGCGACCTGGTCCGAACCCCAGTTCGTCGACACCTCGCCCTACAGCATGCCGACCGCCATCACCGGGCCCGCGCTGCTGCTGGAAGACGGCGAATGGGCCCTGCAGTTCGAGACCAACAAGACCTACTACGACCCCTCGCCCTGGCACCATGAGTCGGTCCTCATGTTCTCGGCCGACGAAGGGCGCACCTGGCCCGGCCACGTCTGCGTGGCGGCCGATCCGGCGGGGCGGGTCTTCTACTGGGACCAGCGTCCGGGCGTGCTGCCCGGCGGCCGGGTCCTCGACCTGTTCTGGACCTTCGACCGCGAGACCGCCGAGTACCTCAACATCCACGCCCGCCTCTCATGCGACCACGGTCGGTCGTGGAGCGAGATCTGGGACATCGGGGTGCCCGGCCAGCCGGCCCCCCCGGTGGCGCTCCCGGACGGACGCCTGGCCATGGTCTACGTGGACCGCACCGGCCCGCCCCAGATCAAGGTCCGCCTGACCGCCGATGGCGGCCGTACCTGGCCGGAGGAGATCGAAGCGGTCGTGTACGGCGAGAGCCTTGCTTCCCAGAGCCGCGACAAGGGATCCATGCAAGACGCCTGGGCGGAGATGGGCCGGTTCTCGGTCGGGCTACCCGCCACCGCCCCACTTCCCGACGGCGAACTCCTCGTCGTCTACTACGCAGGCCCACAGACGGACTTGACCGACGTGCAGTGGGCAAGGCTGCGTCCAGGGTAGCGTCCCCTGCCTGCAGCCGCCCCCCACCTCACTCGGTGCGGTGCTCGAAGAGCCGCTGAACAGCGCCGTCCGCCGCGACCACCACGCACGCAACCTGGGCCTGAGTCGTGACCGGCCCCAGCGCGATCGCCTCTCCGCCTGGGTTGGCCGCGACGTAGTGCACGCTCCCATCGGCCCAGCCCAGGGCCGCGGCCAGCCCGCCCGCGGGCGAGGGCAATGGGTCGACGCGCGGAAGCGGCGCGTCGCCCTGGAAGGGCACCAGGGCGTAGGCCATGAGGCGCGTGCCGGTCCCTTCGGCGTGGTAGGTGGGCGTTGGAATGGGCCGCAGTTCATTGTGGCGGCCGGTCGGCAGCCACCCCTGAACCGTGGGGTCGGTCTGCCCGCTGATGATCTCAGCGGCCAGGCCTTCGCGCGTGAGCGGCACGATCGCGAGGCCGACGTCGCCTGATCGGGCGACGCACGCCAGCGTGATCGGATCGAGCGTTGCGGAGTCCACGTCGAGGTGGAAGGGCGCGTCGTATCGATGCGGCGCGCCATCGGTGGGGGAGAGCACGTCGATGACAATCCAGTAGTCGGGCTTCACGAAGAGCACGTGGCGGGTGTGGGTGACGGTGCGGTCGCCCTCGGGTCCGTACCCGTCAGCGTAGGTCCCCGCCGCGTAGTCGAAGTCCTCGCCGGTGACCCACGGCTCGCGGCCGGGCTCAGCGGCCACCCAGGTCTCCCGCGCGCGGCCGCGGTTCTGCTCCCGGCCATCCACGAGCACCGTGTTGTGCCCGCGAGTGGAGAGCACGTAGCGCCGCCAGTCCGACGCGTCATAGGAGTAGTTCCCCGGCTCGGTGAGCAGCAGCTTCCCGTACGCGTGCAGCAGCAGGTGGAGCTTGTCCTCGTGCTGGTGCCCCGAACCGTACGGCCCGGCGTCGAAGAGGAGGTACCGGTCCTCCCTCGACCAGCCGGTGCGCATGACGTTCCAGCCGGCGTAGGGCATGGCGCACGAGGTGTATGCGGGCGCCTGCCCCTCCTGCCCGCCGCTGGCGAGGTAGAGGAAGTCTGCTCGCCGCGGGAAGAGCTCATGGCCTTGGCGGAGCCAGCTCTGGACGCCTCCGGCCCCAGAGTCGTTCAGCGGTGGCGTGCGTAGGTCGGGCATCGCGGTGCGGACGTAGTACTCGAACATGCGCTCAAGCCCGGCGTCGAACCCCTCGGGCATCGCGTAGCCCACGCGTCGGGCCAGTCGCAGTGCCCCCAGCAGGTTCCCCAGCGTGACGCCGTGGTAACCGGGCGCGAGCTCGATCTGCGCGCCGTCGGGGTAGACCTGTGCGGTGAGCTGCCGGGTCAGCCGCTGGGCCGCCGTGTCCCGCCAGACCGGAGCGTCGCGAAACTCGGGCAGCATCAGCCCCAGGTGCAGCAGCCCGTTGGCCTCCATCGTCCCCCAGTTCGAGGTCTCGTGATAGCCCGACTCGTCCATGAGGTAGACCGCGTGATCGAGGAACGAGGTCAGCATCGCGAACTGCGCCTCGACCCCGAACTCCGGCGAGTGGCGGAAGTAGTAGTAGGCCGGGAACCACGTCTGACCCATGCGGATGCCGCCGTCGAGGGTCAACGGCGACTTGCCCGGCTCGAAGAAGGGCCCCTGAACCCAGTGAGCGCCGATGTACACCGGCATGGCGCCGGTCCAGCCGGCAACTTGCGCCGCGAACTCGCGCGCGTACTTCTCGTCTCGGGTGGCCGCGTAGGCCTGCCCAAGCGTCAGCCAGTGCGTGTGCCGGTTCAGCGCGATGGCCCACTGGTCGTAGCTGAAGGGGTCCTCGTTCCAGAGGATGGTCTCCCCGAGCTTGTGAGGCGGGCAACCCACGAAGCGGAACGTGTGGTCGAGGATTTCGTCCGCCTGGGCCGGGGCGGCCGGGCTCGCAGCGGTTGTGAGCTCCGGCCCGGGCGGCTGCTCGCGGGTGCGGAAGTGTTCGACCAGCGCCGCCCGCGCCGCCGGGAGGTCCCCCGCCTCGAAGGCCTGCTTCACCGCGGTCAGGTCGGCGCGCGCCAGGTCTAGCGCCTCAAACACCCGTCGGTCGTACTCGACCTGCTGCATGATGTGGACCTCGAAGCCGTCCAGCTTGCCCCACTCCTCGTCGGCGAAGTGGTTGCAGCCCCACACCATCGCG
>VGFB01000612.1 GCA_016869015.1 Armatimonadota bacterium | reverse complement strand
GGGAGCTTCGGGTGGGAGATCGCGGGCCTCAAGTACGCAGCGACGGTCAGCCGCCGATCGCTCGAACGCCACGGCATCCAGGCCGCCGAGATCGAGGAGGCCAACCCGCGGGACCCGTGCGTAATCGAGCAGCTGCGGGCGTGGCACCGCACGTTGGGGTACCGGGTCGAGCGCCCGCACTTCGATCTGCAGTTGCGGCGCGAGGGCGTTCGCGTCTTCCTGGGGGAGGACGGCTACCTGCTCTCGCGCGGCGACTACGGCGACCTGCGCGTGTCGGAGATCGTCTCGCCGACGGGGCGTGAGCCCGAGCTGATCGCGGCGGCGATGGGGCGGACCTTCGCGGGGATGGCGCATGTGGAGTTCGGCCCGGGCGAGTGCGGGCGGCTAGCCCGCGTGATCGGCTCGATGAGCGGCTGGCACTTGGGCAACCAGGGCATGTTCCGCATCCTCGACTGGCCCGGGCTGTTGCGGGACTTGGGCCCGCTGTTGGCGGAGAAGGCTGCGGGCCTGCCGTCGTTTCTCACCTCCGTGGGCTGCCGTTGGCGGGATGAGACCGAATGGGCGACGGCGGAGTGGGATGGCGAAGCGTTCCACGCGAAGAGCGGGCGGGTCGGCGAGGGCATCGAGATCGACCTGCCGACGCTGACCGGGCTGTTGCTTGGCGGGCCCTACCCCGACCCGCCGGGCCTGGGGCTGTTCGGTCGGCTGCTGCCGGTTCCCGTGCATGTGCCCGCCATGGACCATGTCTGACGGGCCGCCGACTCAGCAGGTCTTCGACGCAGGGAGACGAATGGACGCATGCGAGGCGACCGGGAAGACCCGCGGGTGCCGATCTTGGGGCCCGCGGCGGGAGGGGACGCCCTCATGAGCTACTACAACGGGGAGCCGATCCGGCATGGGCCGGTCGAGCTCTGCAGTCCAGCCCTGCCGGGTTACCCGGACGCTCGGGAACGGGCCGATGTCGAGCTGTCCGACTGGTACGAGCGCGCGGCCGCGGATGACACGCTGCTCTACTTCGCCGTTGCCCTCTCGGCTGACGACTCGCCGATCGGCGAGGTCATGCTGCATGACATCGACCGCGAAGCCGCCCAGGCCCGTCTGCACGTTCACATCTTCCGGTCCGAGTCGCGCGACCTGGGCCATGGGGAGCACGCGCTCCGCGCCGCCGTCGAGTACGCGTTCCGCCAGCAGAAGCTCCGCGAGCTGTCGCTCAACGTGAATGAGGTGAACTTCGCTGCCCGCCGCTGCTACGCCAAGTGCGGCTTCCAGGTTGTCGATCGCCTGGAGGAAGACGACTCCCAACTCGTGATGTCCCTCCAGCGCGATGAGTGGCGCCGTTTGGTTGAGGAGGAGGAGTGGTAGCTGTGCCGCTGGGGTTCGCGGTGAATGGTGGGACGGCGAAGGCCCACCGCGCGGCCGCACGGAACGGCCGGCCTTCGCTCCCTCGCTTGCATCTCCCCGAGGACGCGCCATCATGTTTCCCCCTACGGTTGTCTGGTTGCTGACGGCCGCGCTGACATGCCTGAGCGCGGCGGCGATCCCTCAGTCGGTGGATTCGTCCGCTCAGAGAGGCGCCCTTCGCATGGACCTCGACACCATTGCCCGCCAGTTCCGTGTGGCGTACCGCGTGCCTGAGACCGCTTCCGGCGAGGTGGTGGTGCGCTGTTCGTGGGCGCCGGCGGGCTCGGACGAGTGGCGTCCCGCGCGCGTGCGGCCATGGGTCTCCCAGACGGCGCTGGAGCTGCTGGACGAGGCGGAGTGGCGGCGGTGGGTGCTCGAGGGCCGGATCGTCGAGCTGCGGGCGGCCGGTCTCGAGCGCTTCGTGGTCTTCGATCCCTACCCCGAGGCGCAGATCGACGGGCGGGTGGACGTCGACTTCCGCGTCCGGGTCGAGACCCCCGACGGAATCGAGCTGTCCTCGGAGCAGACCCGCCTGCAGGCGGACAACTCGGACGTCGTCTACCTGGAGGACTGGTCGCGGGTCCTGCAACGGGACGCGCTGGCCGACGCCCCCGTTCCGGAGGATCGGAAGTGGCAGTTCCGTACCGACCTCGCTCCGGAGGAGGCTTCGCTCGGCAACGGCCTCCGCGGTCAGTCGCCTGCCGACCTGCCCCTCCCGAAGCTCACCTATCCCCTCGACCTCACCGGCTGGTACGCGATCTTCGTGTGCACTCCCGCGCGGTGGGGCGTCGAGATGCGGCTGACCGGCGATGAGCGGGCCGACCTGCTCGGCTCCGACTTCCCTCGACAGGAGTTCCTCTGGCGCTGGGCCCCGCTGGACCGGCAGCACCTGGTCATCGGGCAGGGGCAGTCATACACCGGGTACGCCGGGGCCGCCATCGACTACGTGAAGCTGGTCCCGCTGACCGAGGCGCAGGTCGCCGAGCTCGAGGCCCCCCTCGCGGGGAAGCGTGACAAGGTGATCGCGGGCTACTGGGAGCCGTACTCGTGGGCCTTCGGGCGGCGCGTCACCGAGACCCTCCAGCACCGAGAGCCGCTGGCCGCCTTCGCCGAAGCGCGCATGGACATCGTCGACACCCAGGTCGGCCGGTTCGGCGACACGGTCGTCTACGAGTCGCGACATACCGACCAGCTCCTCTACTCGACCATCGGCGACCCCATCGGGCCGATCGCCCAGCCGAAGACCGACAACGTCGGCCTCATGCAGCAGCACACGAACACCCTCGACGCGACGCTGCGCTACGCGCGGGAGCTGGGCCTGACCTGCCACGCCAACTGGGGCGCGACGTGCTGCTATCCCGGCACGCCGCTGGAGAGCGGCTTCTCCAAGGCGCATCCCGAGTGGCGGCGCGGCAGCGCGCTGCGGTATGAGGTCCCCGAGGTCCGGGAGTACATGCTGCGGCTGTGGCGCGAGACGCTGGAGATCGGCGCGCCGGGGCTCTCCATCGACTTCTGTCGCTATCCCGAGGGGATCGACACCGCGGAGACGTGCACGGGCTTCCTGCGTGATCTCCGCCAGCTCGCGGACGAGTTCGAGCCGGAGCGGGGCGCGCACATCCCGATCCTCATCCGCTTCCCGGCGCGGGGGGTGCGGCTCAACGAGGTGTTCGACTACCGCACATGGGTGAAGGAGGGCCTGGTCGACTACCTCTGCCCCAGCAACATCCAGGCGCGGCACCTCCACTTCGACATCGCGGAGTACCGCAAGGCCACGCGCGGGACAAGGTGCAAGCTCCTCCCGGTGGTGGACGGGCTCGGCTGGGCGCTGGACTTCCCCGGCCCCTTCCTGCGACGCGTGGAGGAGCTCTATCAAGCGGGCGCGGATGGGATCTACGTCTACCAGGCCGACGGGCGCATCCTCACTAAGCCGATGTACCGCCGCATGCTCGCACTTCTGGGCAGCCGAGCCGCCGTGGCCCGCTGGTGGGCGGCCGAGGACCGGCTGAACGGCGAATGGAGCAAGGGCCTCTACCTCTCCCGGCCCAACGAGTACCCCGGCTGGCACGGCTGGGAGCGGCTGCGCGTGTGGACCGAAGGGCTCGAGCCGGGGCCGCTGGAGCTGTACCTGGACGGGGCGCTCGTGAACCGCTGCGAGGGGCCGCCGTACCTCCTCGGCACTGAGGAGTACGCGAGCGACGGCGTCATCCCGCCGGGCGAGCACGAACTGCGGGTCCGCGCACAGGATGGCGAGGGCTGGCTCGAGCGGACCTTCAAGATCGTCGGGGCGGGCTAGTGCGCCGTCACTCGTGATTGTCTGGATTGGTGGACGGCCCGTTCCGCACGCCCATCCGTCGCCGTCGTAGGACGGAGCGCTGCTCCGTCACCGTCGCCGTCGTAGGACGGAGCGCTGCTCCGTCACCGTCGTTGTCGAGGTGGGCCCTTCGAGCGACGACGACACATCCTCACAATCACGC
>VGFB01000611.1 GCA_016869015.1 Armatimonadota bacterium | reverse complement strand
TGACCGATCCCGGCGCGCCTGGAGGAGCGCAGCCCGCGGAGGCGCTGCCGATCGTAGAGCGGCTCTTGCCCGGGGCGCGCCCGGACGATCGTCCGGAGCTGCTGTTGCAGCAGGGCTTTCTCCTCGGCGACCCCGCCGTCGGACGCCCGGCCGAGGCGGCCGAGGCCCTCCGCCAGGCCGCCGACGAGGCCGACCAACGGATGTTGGCGCTCATCACCGGCGAGGAGTTGGACGCCGAGGCGATCCAACTGCGGGGCCGGCTGACGGAGGTGAAGCGCCAGGCCGAGGAGCGTCTTCGCCCGCCTCCGTAGCAGCGGCGCGCCTCAGTAGTACCTCTCGCCCCCCGGACGGAACCGCCACAGGGGGAGCATGAACAGGACCCCGGCGAACGCCGCGATCCACCACAGGTCGAACAGGAGTCGCCAGCCGCCGAGGGGATCTCCGGCGAGGGCCGCGCGCTCGAGAATCTCCCCCGACGCGATCGACATCAGCGCGGCGCCGCCGTAGCCGAAGGTCCCCACGATGCCCGAGGCGGAGGCGGCGGCCTTGCGGGTGGCGAGGTCCATGGTCAGCGGCCCGATGATGAGCACCTGCGGCGCGTAGATGCAGAAGCCCATCACGAAGAGGAACAGGTGGGCGTGAGGGGCGATGAGAGCGCCATGACGGGCCCACACGAACATCAGCGCTCCCACGACCGCAAGCAGCACCGCCGCCAACGGCGCCCGACGCGAGCCGAAGAAGTGGTCGCTGGCCCAGCCCGCCAGCGACGCGCCGAGTATGCCGCCGAGGGGCACCGTCCAGGCGCGCAGGGCGACCGTGGTGATGGGCATGTCGGGGTAGAGGTCGGAGAAGTAGCGGGGAAGCCAGTCGAACGTGCCGTGCCGGGCGATGTCGATGCACAGCAGCGCCATGCACAGACACCAGATCCGCGGGTTGGCCAGCGTCCGTTTGAGCGTGTAGCGGTAGCCCAAGTGCCGGTCGTCCTCATCCTCGTCCGGGTCCTCCGCGAGGGGCATGTCCGGCGCGCCGAGGCGCGTGGCGCGATGGATGGCATCCAGTCGCTCAAGCGAGGGCAGGCCTGTCCGCTGGGGCGACTCCCGCACCAACACGGCCGCCAGGACCCCGAGAACGAACAGGACCGCCGCGGGGATGAAGAAGGCGGCCGGCCAGTCGAAGCGGTCCAGGATGGCGCCCACGACCACCAGCGCCACGGCCGGCCCCACCTGGTACGACGAGCAGAGCAGCCCGTGCAGCTTGCCCCGGAGTCGCGGCGGGAACCAGTTCGCGAAGCACTTGGTAACCCCGGGCCACGCGATGGACTGTACGATCCCGTTCAGCAGCCAGAAGATCGAGAACGCCGCGAAGGTCCGGGAAAGCCCGAACCCCATGCACATCAGCGCCCCGCCGAGGGCGCCCGTCGCCAGGAGCACCCGACCTCCGTAGCGGTCCCCGAAGACGCCCCCGAGCCACTGGCCCGCGGCATAGCCGCCCTTGAACAGGAAGTCGAGATAGCCCTGTTCGGCCTTGCTCAGCCCGACGGCCCGCTCGAGGGTGCTCTTGGCCGGGCTGAGGTTCGAGCGGGACAGGTAGAAGGCCGAGTATGTAACCCACAGCACGCTGAAGAGTCGGATGCGTCCCTGCTTCCAGCGGGCCAGCAGGTCCTCGTAGACGGTCGTCTGAGGGAGAGGTTGGTCGTCCATGCATCCATCCGGTCGCAGGTTAGCCGGCCCCGCCATCCGCACGTCTGGCGGCAGGGAGGGAGTGGGGCAGGAACAAATCGACGCTGTCGGCGCTTGGCTAGAGACAGACGCATCTCGCGCGGAGGGAAGCGGCGGCCATGGCCAACATGCGGACCACCAGGAACGTCCTCACCGGCGTCGCGGTCGTCGCCGTGTGCGTCGGCTGCGTCCTGTTGATCTACCACTTCACTGTCGGCGCCAAGGTCAGCTCCCAGGCGCCCGCCGACGCGGCCTCCAGTCTGCAGGCCCCCGAGGGCGTGGGCGCCCCGCCCGGGTCAGGGGCGCCCCACGACTCCCACGCTCGTCCGGCAACCGATGAAGAGGCTGTGACCAGGCCTGCCGGAGACAAACGCCTCGTGCCCCCCGGTAGGAGTCAGGGCGCCCCTCACTGAGGCTCGCCGAAGCGCAGCAACATGGGCTCCAGCGGCGCGAGCTCCAGCGGTACGTCGGCGGGTCGCCCGGTGATCAGGTCGACGCCCGCCCCCCTTAAGCCCCTCAGCTCCACCCGAATGGGCCTCTGCGTGTAGTTGACCAGGTTCACCAGCCACGCGCCCTGGCGCCTCACGGACTGCCACTCCACGCCCCAGGCCTCTCGGTCGGTGTCCGCTTCGAGGACGACAAGGGTGCGCCGAAGCCCGTTCGCCTCCAGCAGTTCAGCCAGCTCCCCCCGTAGCTCCCGATCGGTCGCGTCCGACAACGCCGCCTCCCGCGCGGGGCGCGCTGCCCGGGAGGGCCGGTCCAGGTCATCCCGCCTCAGACACGCCTCCCCGGCCGTCACCACGAGCCCCTCGAAGTCCGCCAGGCCCTGCAGCGCCCCCCCGGGAAGGTGGGTGATCCCCGGAGCGACGATTACGGCGTACTGCCCCGCTTTCCCTGACGCCAACTGGGGTTCGGTGACGAAATCGAGCTTCTCCCCCAGGAAGTTCAGGGCGCGATAGGCCCGGTGCAGCTGACGCTCGGACTCCTGACCCCCGTACACCAGGGAGGCGATGGAGTAGATCACGGCGAGGCGGGCCGGCGCCTGTTGGAAGGCTGTGACCTCCGGCGCGAGGCGCATCAGGTCGAGAGCCACCCGCCCGTGGGCGTCGGCGCAGTCGGGTCGGTGCATGATGCTCCCGGAGAAGTCGCTGCGCGCCTCGAAGGTCCGCTCCCACACCCACATCGTCGAGGCGCCCTGGCCGTGGATTGCCGCCTGCCACAGCACGTTGCGGATGTGCGCGCCGGGGATCGGCTCGAGGTCGCGATCGGCGATGACGTGGTTCTCCGAGTTGAAGATCGGCTGCCCCCGGCAGGAGCGCAGGAGGTCGAAGTGCATGTTCTCGCCCTGCCAGCCGTTGGCCCAGTCGCCGGTCCGGTGCTCGTAGTACTTCCAGGAGTCGTTCCCCGCGATCTGCGAGAACCCGCAGAACTGGTCCGGATCAACCCCCCACCCCATGTAGGCGTGGTGGAAGAAGGTGTTCATCTCCTTCGTATGCACGGGCGCCGCGGCATCCTCGGCGTGGATCACGTCCGCCATCCACTGATGCCAGCCGGCGAACCGCTCGTTGTTGAAACGGCACCAGTCATGATACAGCGGCGTCGTGCGCGCCTCGGCCTTGACCGGAACCGGGACCTGCTCAAACGACTCGTAGGTCGCTCGGTGAGCGGCGTTCAGCGCGTCGAGGGTGCCATGTCGCTGCTCCAGCCACGCCGCCCACTTCTGCGCGTTGTTACGATCGCTCGAGGGGTCCACGTAGATCGGCTCGTTGGACAGGCAGTAACTGTGCAGCGCAGGCTTGTCCCTCAACTGCGAGGCCGTCAGGCGCAGGTGTCGTTCCAGGATCCCGCGCGCCTCCGGGGCATCAACGCTGTAGCGGATGAAGCCGCCGTCCACCCCGCCCAGTTCCGGCCACTTCTCCAGCGCCCACTGGGGGAAGTAGTGCGGCGAGAGCAGCAGGTTCACCGCGACATTGCCCGCTTCTGCGCGCGCCAGCAGGGCGGCGAAGTCCTCGATGGCGGCCGGGCTGTCCTCGGTCTCGCTGACGACGGTGGAGCGTGGCCCGAACTCCACCTGGATGATGTTCAGGCCGTAGTCGGAGAGCTTCTCCACGTCGCGTCGGACGGCGGCGAAGTGCCCGTAGCCGTTGAGGAAGACCGGGCGG
>VGFB01000610.1 GCA_016869015.1 Armatimonadota bacterium | reverse complement strand
GATGCACCGGCCGGTGGTGGTGGACTGCCTCCAGGGGGGCGCGCACGTCATCTGCGAGAAGCCCCTGGCCGACACACCCCCCAACGCCTTCGCGATCACCGAGGCCGCCGAAGCGAGCGGGAAGCTGCTGATGACCGCGTTCTGCCATCGTTTCCACCCGCCGGTGGCTCGCCTCAAGCAACTCATCGACGAGGGCGCGCTCGGGATGATCGGCATGTTCCGGAACCGGTTTGCGGGCCCGTTCAAGGGGATCGAGGACGTGTGGTTCTCGAAGCTGGAGGTCTCCGGGGGCGGCTGCCTGATGGACACCAGCGTGCATTCCGTCGATCTCTTCCGCTTCCTGATCGGCGAGGTCAAGCGCGCCCAGGGCGCGGTCACACTGTTGAACGAAAACCTCGCGCCGGGCGTTGAAGACACTGCAGCCATGCTGCTGCAGAGCAAGTCCGGCGCCATCGGCGTGCTTGAGGCCAGTTGGACGCTGCAGGGCGGCGTGAACGTAGTCGAGGTCTACGGGACCGAGGGCGTTGCCGAAATCCACTACTGGGACGGCTTCCCCTCCCGCTACAAGACCGTCGCAATGGAGGGCTGGGAGCCGCTTCCGGAGGAGGGAGATCGATTCGTCGGAGAGTTGACGCACTTCGCCCGGGCCGTTCGGGGCGAAGCTCCGCTCGCCGTCACCGGCCACGACGGCCTCCGCGCCGTCGAGGTGATCTACGAGGCCTACGCGTCCGCCGGCCTGCAATAGACCCAGGCAGGCGTGCGGGTCGGTGGCCTCAGGCGGTACCCGGAGTGCCGGCTGCGCTCGTTGACGAGCCGCCGGCCACGGGGCATGTGCCCGCGATGGGAACCAGCGGAGGAAGGACGAGCTCCATGCGCAGAGGCTTCACCCTTATCGAATTGCTGGTCGTCATTGCGATCATCGCCATTCTGGCGGCGATCCTGTTCCCCGTCTTCGCCCGGGCCCGCGAGAAGGCCCGACAGGCGAGCTGTCAGTCGAACCTGAAGCAGATCGAGCTGGCGTGGCTGATGTACGCTCAGGACTACGATGAGCGCGTGATGCCGGCGTGGCACGGCGGTCCGGCGGGCAGCGGCGCCTGCAGTACGTGGTGGCACGCGGGGATCATCGATCCGTATACGAAGAACCGCCAGCTCCTGATCTGCCCCAGCGAGACGGCGCTGTACGCCAACGCGACGAACTACGGCTACAACAACCGGGTCGTGTCCAACAACGAAGGGGCCTACCCCGCCAAGGGCTGCTACGCCCAGGGCGGCATGGCACTGGCCAAGTTCAACGCTCCCGCCCAGACCGGCGTCTTCGGCGACGCGTATGCCTGGTGCCCGTGGAACGGGAACGGCAACGGGCAGTGGGGCTTCCAACCCACAGGCTTCGACACGTGCGGGGCCAGCCAGTTGCGCCACAACGAGAAGTGCAACGTGGCGTTCGCCGACGGCCACGTGAAGACGCTGGGTCAGCAGGGCCTGGCTCCCGGATCGCCCTCGGTGTGGGCGCCGTAGCCCGGAGCCCGACTGCCGCTTGCCTGCGGCTTGATAGCGGCGCGCGCTCGGTCCCCCGGGCCGAGCGCGTGCCGCTCCATCCGTGCTCGCCCTGCCGTTGCCGTTCCTGTCACCCGTCACCCGGAGGTGCCCCTATGCCCAAGCCTCTCCCTCCCTACCTTGGCGCCGCGTACTACCCGGAAGCCTGGCCGGTGGAGACGATCGACGACGACATCGCCCGCGCGCAGGAGCTCGGGATCAACTGCTTACGGGTCGGGGAGTTCGCCTGGTCGCGGATGGAGCGCCGCGAGGGCGAGTACGACTTCGGGTGGCTGCATCACGTGGTGGATCGGCTGGGCGCGGCGGAGATTGCCGTCGTCATGTGCACGCCGACCGCGACGCCTCCCGCGTGGCTCACGCGCAGGTACCCCGAGGTGCTCGCGCTTTCCGCCGATGGCCGACCGTACGGTCACGGCGGCCGGCGGCACGCCTGTCCGGCCTCGCCGAAGTGGCGCGAGCTGTCGGCCGGGATCGTCTCCCGGATGGCCGCCGAGTTCGCGACCGACCCCGCGATCATCGGCTGGCAGATCGACAATGAGTTCGGTTGCCACATCAACGAGAGCTTCTCACAGAGCGCCATCACGCGGTGGCGGCAGTGGCTGCGGAAGCTCTACGGCGATCTGGACACGCTCAACGCCTCGTGGGGCACGGAGCTCTGGAGCCAGTACTACACCGAGTGGGATGAGATCCCCGCGCCGGTCCAGTGCGGGTATCAGCACCATCCGTCACTGCGCTTCCGGTGGAAGCAGTTCATGAGCGAGATGTACGCCGAGTCCTGCCGCGAGCAGTACGGGATCCTCTCCGCCGCCGGCTGCCCCAACGTCACGACCGACGGAATGCCGAACTTCCATCGGCTCGACTATGAGGACATGTTCCGCGACCTCGACCTCATCGCGAACAACTGCTACTTCCCCCCGGAGCAGTACGCCGGGATCGTCGGCGAGTGCGACTGGATGCGCGCCGCGAAGCCTCGGCCCTACTGGTTCACCGAGAGCGCGACCGGCTGGACCGGCGGCGGGCAGGTCGGCTCGCTGTACCTTCCCCGGCCCGGCTCGGTCCGCGCCCGCGGCTGGCTGATGACGGCCCTCGGCGGTGAGATGGTGCTCTACTGGCTCTACCGCGGGCATTGGAGCGGCCAGGAGATGCTCCACGGCTCCGTGCTGCATCCGTGGGGCGAGCCGACGCCCGGCGCCCAGGAGATCGCCTCCCTTGGCGAGGACTTCGTGAAGGCGGGCGACTTCCTCCGCAACACGCGCGTTCCCGGGCCCCAGGTCGCGGTTCACTACCACACCCCCTCCTCGTGGATCCTCGACCACGAGCCCCAGGTCCCCGGCTTCCAGTACGATCGCTGCCTCAACGAGAGCTTCCATCGGCCGCTGGTCGAAGCGAACATCCTGCGAGATGTCATCTGGTCCGGCGGAAACCCGCGCGACTACAAGGTCCTGTTCACGCCCTTCATGGCGTGCCTGCCGGCCGAGGTGCTCCACGAGATCCTCGACGCCGTCCGCGAGGGCCTGACCTGGGTCGTCGGGCCGCTGACGGGCATCCGCAGCGAGGACGCCACGCGCTTCCGGCACAACGCCCTTGGGGATCTCGAGGACGCTCTGCCGATCCGCGTGGTGCAGCAGTTCCCGGCCACGGGGATCGACCCGCCGGTCATCTGGACGGACAACTGCACGCGGGGGAAGGCGACCCTGTGGTGTGACGTGTTCGAGGCCGAGGACGACGCCGCCCAGCCGTTGGCAATCTACGAAAGCGGCCCGGCAGCCGGCAAGCCCGGCGCCATGACCATCGACTTCGTCGGCGGCACGATCAAGCTCCTCGGCTTTCTGCCGGACCCTGCGGATCCCGGTTGGCTCCGCCGCATCCTGGCTGACGCGGGCGTCGAGCCCGTCTGCCAGGCCACCGAGGGCATCGCCGTCGTGCCCCGGATCGGGGCGAGCGAGCGCGGCTGGATCGCCTTCGACTGGAAGGGTCTTGGGGGGCACGCGGTGATTCCGGGCGCGGGAACCGACCTCCTCAGCGGCGCGCCGGTCTGCGGCGTCCTGTCCCTCTTCCCTTACGACGCCGCCGTCGTCCGCGAAGAGCCCTGACCGGCCGTGGAGTGAGGGGCCACGTCGTCCTCCTCCAGAGGGAGGGGGCAAGGGCGGCAGGATGCCGTTCCGAGCCCGCCGTTCACCCAAGCGCCGCCACCGAGGTCACTCGTTCCGCTTCCTCGACGGTCGTGATGCCCGCGACGGCCTTCTCGGCCGCACGCGCCGCGCCAACTCCTGGAACGCGAGTTCATCGCCCTCCGCGACCAGCGCCATCAGCTCTCCGTCGCTGAGG
>VGFB01000609.1 GCA_016869015.1 Armatimonadota bacterium | reverse complement strand
CCCGCCCGTGCCGCCCGCGGGGGCGATCACCTCGATGGCTCGGATCTCGCCCAATCGGCCGTTGCGCACCAGCTCACACCCGTACCGGCAGTGGGGCATCGAGCGCTGCTGCGTCCCGTACTGGAAGATCGTGCCGTACCGCCGGCAGATTTCGCGCGCGGTCAAGTCCTCCTCTATACTCATCCCCAGCGGCTTCTCCACGTAGGCGTCGACTCCCGCGCGCGCGAAGGCGGTCGTCAGGGGCACATGCCACACGTCATGGGTCGCCACCACGATCGCGTCGATGTCGTCGCGCGCGAGGACCTCGCGGAAGTCACCGTAGGCCGCGCACCCCTGGTCGCCGTACCGCTGGTTCACCCCGTTCGCGACCGTCTCCCGCCGCGAGCGGAAGCAGTCGACCACCGCCACGCACTGTACGTCCGGGAGGCTGATGAACTCGCCCAGCAGACCGCTCCCGCGGCTCCCCACACCGATGTGCGCCGTCGCGATGCGCTCGCCGGCCGGCGGGCGTCCGCCCTGCCCGAGGGCGGAGGAGGTGAGGATATACGGCGCGGCGGCTGCGCCGGTCAGGGCGCCGCCGGCCTGACGCAGGAAGCCGCGGCGGGTGGTGGTAGACATGGCGATCCTCGCTTTGCGCGTTGGCGTCGGCCGGCACTTCGCCGACGCCTGCGGTTTCCCCTGTCGCCGAACCAGCCCGCCTTCGACGAGGAGTCCGGGCCGAGCCTGGGAAATGGGCTCAGCGGCCGGTTGCCACGGAGGGAGCAAGCATGAAGCCGCTAGGCGCCGATCTGCTGGGCACCATCCCGTTTCGAGACCAGGTCGCGTGCGACCAGGCGCGCGCCATCGGGCGGGAGCAGATCGCCCGGCGCGAGCCCCTTCATCACCCGGAGTTCCACGTGCGCGTAATCGACGAGGCCGGGGCACTTTACGACGCGCTGGCCGAGGACATGCTGACTCGCATGCTGCGGGCTCAGACCGAGGGCAGGCGGTTTGTAGGGCTGTTCCCCGTCGGGCCGGTGGCGCAGTACCCGAAACTGGTGCGCAAGGCCATGGCGCAGGGCGCGGACCTCTCGCACTGCAGCCTGTTCTTCCTCGACGAGTATGCCTGCGAGGATGGAAGCACCATCGACAAGCGGTCGCCCTGGAGCTTCGAGTACGTCGCGCGGAAGGCCTTGGTCGAGCCCCTCCTGGAGGCCGGGGTCGCGCCGCCCGAAGCGCACTTCCCCGGGTCGGACAACATCGAGGGCTACGATGAGATGGTTCGGGAGGCGTCGGGAGGTCGCGGCGCGGACGTCGCGTACGGGGGCATTGGGTGGAGCGGCCACTTCGCCTTCTGGGAGCCGCACCTGGCGGAGGAGTTCGCCAGCGAGGAGGAGTGGAGGCGCGCCCGTTCGGCCTTCGTGCGGCTGCACCCGATGAGCGTGCTGCACAACGCGCTGCGCGCGGGAGGTGACTGGTCGTCGGTGCCGCCGTGCGCCTACACGGTCGGCCCCGGGCTGATCCTCGGCGCCCAACACCGCAGCTTCTGGCTGGACGCCTACCTCGGCTCGGGGATGAGCTGGCAGCGGTTCATCGGGCGGCTCGCCACGCACGGACCCGTCACGCCCATCGTGCCCGCCTCCTACCTGCAGACGCTGCCGGGGGAAGTCGTTTTCCTCGGCGCTGTCGCCGACGACATCGGCGGGCCGAGGACAAGCTGGCAGTGAAGGCGTCCGGTGCGGTTGAACAGGCCGCGTAAGCGCGGCATACTGGGGCGGATGGACGCGGGAAGGCCGGGTGCCCGCGGCACGGGTAGGGCGCGCCTACCGCTTCCGCGAGGTGGCCCTCGACGGGTGGCTTGAGGAGGGTGGAACCGACCGTGAAGTGACTGAGGACGAGCGACTCCTGGCGGCGATGGACGAGGCCAAGCGCGAGGTCGCAGAAGGCCGCGAGAGGCTGATCCCCTGGGAAGAGGCGAAGGCGGCGCTGGGCGGGTCCTGCCGGGTGAGCGTTCGGAAGGACTAGCGGATCGGCTACGACGTAGACGACGAGAGTCAGACCGTGTGGCAGGTGGGCCACCGTAGCGGGTTCCATGAGGAGGGGCAGCGACGCAGGCGGTGAGGCGCTCGCCGACACGAGGACGAGTTGGCGGTCGGTCCTTCCCCGGCCTCCTCTCAGGCCCAGATCCCGGTCTGGAGCGTGTTCTGCCCTACGGGGGACCAGATCCGCACGTACTCCCGGCCGGCTGCGTCTCCCAGATCCGACCACTGAGGGTATAGGCCGAACTCCAGGCGCGATGACCGCGGCTCGACGGCCCACGGCGGCGGGTGAGCAATCTCCCCGCACACGTCCCGGGCCCACAGCAAGGCGACCGCCTGCCGGACGTCCTCCCTCACCTCAGCCGCCAGCTCCCGCACCGAGACAGACTCCTTATCGGCCATGCGCCGGCGCTGCTCGTCCGTGAGGCCCGGCTCAGCGGCGCTGAAGCGCTGCCCTGCCTGGGCGGTGAGCTCGGCCGCAAGGGCCGCCGCATCCGCCGGCAACGCAGCCGCCAGGGCTCCCTGCACCTCGGTCGCGGCTCGCGCGGCGTCCACGAGGTCGCTGGCCAGGGAGGCCAAGAGTTGGCTCACATCGTGAATCTCGCCGGGCCGCCCGGACAGCGCCGGCGGCAGCGGATCATCCGTGGCGAACTGCCGCTGATGAATGTGGCCGCGCGTGCCGGGCACGTTCGCCAGCCATACCGCCAGCGGTCGGTCGGTCGGCTCCAGTGTGACGCGAATCCAGAGGCAGTCAGGGTCCTCGACCCACGGCGGTGGGTTCAGCGCGCCCAGCATCTGAAGCATCTGCGTGAGGTGGATGGCCTCCACGGCCGTGTGTCGCGCGGCCTCGGAGAGGTCGCGCACCGGGAACACGGGGGCGTGTCCGTGTTCCTGCAAGGGCTGGTCCGCGTCCGGTCGCGCCGCCATCACCTCGCGCCAGAGGGCGTTGCGCCTCTGCCGGAGGCGCTCGATCACGGCCTTGAGATCAGTGGGCAGCACCCGCCGCAGGTCGCCGACGAGGCCCTCGACCCCGGCCATGACGCCGTTGCGGAACCCGGCGGGCAGGCGCTCGCACGCCATGGCATCGCCGACCATCTGCGTCACCTCCGTGCGCAGCCGTTTGCGGGCCCGCGCCAGACGGGTCTTCACCACGTCGGCGCTCTGGCCCAGGAACTCACCGATCTCTGCATGTGTGTAGCCGTTGATGTAGTGCAGCGTGAGCGCCAGGCGGTCTGGCTGGCGCAGACTCGACAGAGCCTCCCGCACGGTGAGTTCGAGATCACTTGGCTCGCGCGTGACCTCGGGCCCCGGAGCCTCACCGGAGGGACGCCGTCGGCGGGCGAGCGACCGATGCGTGTTGGCCGTGATCCGCCGGAGCCAGGCCGGGAACCGATTGGCATCGCGAAGCTGCGTCAGGCGCTCGTAGGCACGGACGAGCGCCTCCTGGGTCAGGTCGCGGGCGTCGTCGAAGTTGCCGGTCAGGTGGTAGGCCAGCCCGTACACCATGTCACGGTAGCGGTCCACCAGCTCGCCGAAAGCCGAGCGGTCTCCGCGGCGGGCCCGCTGCACCAGCTCCCCAACCGACGGGGCAGCCATCGCTTCTCCTCCGCTCTAGAGACGCAAGCGAACGGCCGGAAGTAACGCCGGGGTCAGTGCTGCGGCCAGTCCAGGTGTCGGTGCAGGAAGTCGAAGGTGCCTCGGCCGAAGATCATGTGGCCGCCGTCGAGGAACTCGATCTCGGTCTGGTCGGCGATGCCGAGGGCGGCGTAGAGGCGGCGGACCTTCGCGTACTCGAAGGCGACCCACTCGTCGATGCCGACTCCGTCGTGATGCCCACGCTCAACCATGAACGGCCGGGGCGCGATCAGATAGGCCAT
>VGFB01000608.1 GCA_016869015.1 Armatimonadota bacterium | reverse complement strand
TGATACTGCCGGTGGCGATGCTGTCGTCGTTCCAGGTGCCCCGCACGGCGACCAGGGCCGGTCCGTGGTCGGTCCAGCGGACGAGGTCGGTCGAGGTCGCGTGCCCCACGTGTTGCCAGCCCGCGCGGCGCGACCAGTCGCCGAGGTTCCCGATGGCGGCGGGGACCTGAAGGTAGAACGCGTGGAACGTGTCGCCATCTCGCACGAACCAGTTGTCGTTCGTCCACATGCCCGGCGGCGCGTAGAGGGGCGGAACGTCCTGAGCCTGCACGGTGGCGCCTCCGACCTGCACGATGATGGACAGTGAGAGAAGGCCCATGTCAGTCCAGCGGCCCGAGCCGCCACTCCAGGATGCCGCCTGACCATTCGGCCTGCAGCTTGACAACGATCTCCACTTCGGTCGTGGTCACGGGCTCGAAGGTCACCCTGTTGAACGCGTCCCTCGCCACGCCGAAGTCCCCCGCGCCGGTGACGGGCTTCCATTCTTCGCCGTCACGGTAGAGCAGCCGCCACGACACCGGCACGCGACACTGGCCGACGCCCGTGTCGTCGAACCAGTAGACCTCGCACTCGGAGACGGTGCGAGGCCGATCGAAGCGCCACGTGATCCACTCCTCCGTGCCGCGATGATCCCACCACGTGAAGCGCGGGATCGACTGGTCGTTGGAGCTCTGCGGGAGGCGACCGTCGCTGCAGGCATCCTCGGTGTCGTTCCCCCAGCAGTGAGATGCCACGTGGCGCGGTGGAGGGGGTGCCTGCCACTCGTGCGCGTCCGGCCCATCGCCGATCACGGGGAAGGCGCTGATGCGCAGCCGCGCGCAGCCCATCGGGATAAGGGTGAGCTCCTCGACGCGCTCAGCGGACTTGATCGGGCTCGGTTGCAGCGTCGGGCAGAGGCCCTTCTCAAGCTGCCAGTTCGGGATACGCTTCCCCTGGACATGCACCTCGACGGGGGCGTTCTCCGGCGTGAAGGGCTGATCGGCCAGCGGTTTGTTCGCCATCCCCCATTCCAGCGTACCGACCGGCGGCAGGATGAGCCCGTAGTTCCAGGGGGTCGTCGGGAGGACCTCATACGCGGGCCACTCGTCCGTGCCGCCATAGCGCTCCCAGCGCTCGCCGATCTTCAGCGAGTACGCGAGGGGACCGAGGTGCACCGACACGGCGCCCCCGCACTCAGCCCATGGCTTGATGTCGAGCTCCCACAGCAGCGTCAGTTCGACCGTATCCCCATCGCTCCACTCGCGCTCAATGACGAGGTACTCGCCGGGCCTGGGCTTCGCGTCCAGGGCCCTCCCGTTGACCTCCGCCCGGGCCCGCGAGCACCAGCCCGGGATGCGTAGACACAGAGGGAAGGCGACCCTCTGGGGCGCGGAGACCGTCAGGCTAACGAGCGGGGAGAATGGATAGTCGGTCTCCTCGGTGATCGTGACCTCGGTTCCGTCACCGACCTTGGCCGTCACGCTCGACCGGGCGTAGAGCACGGCCGCGAGTCCGTTACCGGGCGTCGCCAGCCACAGATGCTCGGCGTAGTAGGGCCAGCCATGGGAGACGTTGTGCTGACAGCAGCGGTAGCTGTGGGGATCGTAGGCCAACATGCAGCCGCCGTTCTGCAGGCCCGGGCTCTTGTTGTCCTTGTCGAGCTGCGGCATGTTCGGCGCCGTGAGGTAGTGGAGGCCCTTCTGGTCCGGCGGCTGCGCGGTCGGGAAGGAGTTGAGGGCCACGTCCTCGCAGCGGTCGGCGTAAGTCACGTCGCCGAGCATCGTCAGCAGCATCTGATAGGAATGCATGAACTCGACCATCGAGCAGCTCTCCGCGGCCTGCCGCGGGTCGCGGTAGCCCTCGCGCGCGTTCTCATCGGCGCCGAACATGCCGCCCGGTTGCTGCCCGTACAGCTGCATGACCTCCGCGTACCGCCGCTCCGTGCCCTCCAGATGCTGCGGGTCGCGGCTGAGGACGTAGTACTCGGCGGGCTGGCGGAAGCCCTGGCAGATGTTGACCCCGTGCCACGTCGGGAAGCCGTTGGTCCAGTCCGCGGTGCGCCGGTGGATCTTGTGGGCGAGGTCGATGAGCCATGGCTCGCCCGTGCGGTTGTAGAGCCAGTAGACGCTCTCGAGGTTATCGCCCGCGCGGATCTTCTGCCAGCTGCCGGGGAGCATCTGCTCTTCAGGCATGGCGAGTTGCCACCGGAAGTAGGCGGTCATCAGCGCGATGACGCGCTCATCGCCGGTGTGCTCGCAGTACGACTGCAGGCAGTTCAGAGCGATCATGTTCGGCCAGAGGTCGTTGTTGCGCTTGTTGTCGCGCGGGCCGAACCACCCGTCCGCCTCCCGGCTGGACAGCATCCCCTCGATCCAGACGCGGGCCTCCGCCTCGATGCGCTCGTCGCCGAGGACGTACCCCAGGTCGCCGAAGCCCTTGAGCCAATAGGGCAGTTCCTCCCAGCCGTTCTTCCCCTCGCCGTCTGCGGCGAGCCACGCGTTCCCGTCCTTCTCACACCACGGGCTGATCTCCGTGAGATGCCCCGTCATGCCGTTCGCTTCGAGTTCGAGCTGGGTGCGCAGCCAACCCTCGGGCCGAATGGCGCCGACGGGGAGCTTCATGAAGGGGCTGGGCGCGAGCGGGGGCCGGTTGCCGACGTAGTGATCGTTGCCCCGGTCGGTCGGCGGGACCGGGACGCAGTACGCCTTCGCGTGGGCTGAACCGGCGGCGGCAAGCAGACACAAGGCGGCTGCGACGAGGTAGCAGCAGTTCAAGCCGATCACCTCAACGGCCGGGGTGGCGAGGGCGCGACCGGCAGGTTCAAGGCGGAGCGGCGGCCCTCCTTCTTGTAGCCGGGAGCCGCCAGGAAGGGCCGGACGGGCCTGACAGCCAATCTGCCTCAGCAGGTCAACGCGACGCGAACGAGCGCGCTGCTCCGCCGGGGCCGCTGAAGGGGAACCACACGATGCCCATGCCGCGCATGTCAACGATGGCGTTCTGCGCTCTGGCCCTGGCAACCGTGGGCCTGGCTCAGCCCGGTAGGCAGCTCGAGAAGGGCTTCCTGGACCCTCCCGCCTCCGCGCAGCCGCACACCTGGTGGCACTGGATGGACGGGAACGTCACCAAGGAGGGTATCACCCTCGACCTCGAAGCGATGAGGCATGTTGGGATCGGCGGGGCGCAGATCTTCCAGGTCGCGGTAGGCATCCCGAAGGGGCCGGTGATCTACAACAGCCCCGAGTGGCGCGAGCTCATCCAGCACGCGCTGCGGGAGGCGGACCGGCTCGGGATCGAGATCTGCCTGCACAACTGCGCGGGCTGGTCCAGCAGCGGGGCGCCGTGGGTGAAGCCCGAACACGCGATGCAGATGCTGGTGACGAGCGCCACCCGCGTCCAGGGCCCGGCGAAGCTCGACAGGGTGCTGTCTCGGCCCGAGACGCGCCTGGGCTACTACGCGGACGCGGCGGTGCTGGCGTTCCGGACGCCACCGGCCGAGACGGTGCTCACCCCCGAGGTGACATCCGGCGCGGAGGGCTTCGACGCCGCGAAGGTGGTGGACGGCGACCCGACCACCGCGTCAGTCCTGCCACTCCCCTCGCGGGAAAGGCCGGAGTACGTACAGTTCGAGTACCCCGAACCCGTCACCGTCAGGTCCCTCGTGATCGTGTCCGGCGGGGGTCAGGGGCAGGGGGGTGAGTTGCAGGTCTCCGAGGACGGGGGCGTTTTCCGCAAGGTCGCCGACCTCTGGGTCCCCCAGCCCAACCTGCTGCGCTGTCCCTGGTCGACGAACTTCGACCCCGCCACCGGGCGGTTCTTCCGGCTTTCGTTCACCCGGGCCGGCAACCGCGCCAGCCGTGTGTCCTTCGCCGAGATCGACCTGCAGACCGGTTTCCGCCTGAGCAACTACGGCCTGAAGGCGGGCTACGACCGCGG
>VGFB01000607.1 GCA_016869015.1 Armatimonadota bacterium | reverse complement strand
GGCGGAGTGGCTGGAGCTGGACCTCGCGCGGCTGCTGCAGGCGCAGGGCTACTCGGCCCTCCCGCGTCCCGGCGTGGACAAGGCGAAGCTGCTGCAGGCGGCCGGGCTCCACCTCGAGTCGGGGGCTGTCGGGTGCGTGATCACCAGCGCCCCCTTCATCACGCAGAGCGCGCCGGACGGCGAGCCCGAGGCGGCCCCCGCGCCCGACGAGTTGGCCGTCGTGTTGGGGCAGCGGCTGCGCGAACGGGGCGCGCACCTGGTGGGCATCGCCGACGCCTCCGCGCTGCAGGAGGCCGTTGCGGGGCTGCGGGCGGCCTTCGATGAGGAGGCGCTGCGGGTCCACGTGCGGGATGCCGGTCCGACCCACGGCGCGACGCAGCCGGTCATCGAGCCGAAGCCGCTGCCGGTGATCAAGGGGCCGCAAGACCACCTCCCCGGCGCGCGGAGTGTGTTGGTGATCGGCTCGCATCATCCGTTCCTGAACCTCACGCTCGCGGGGGAGCCGGCGGCCCGCTCCATCGGCCCGTACGCCTACGCGACCTACCAGACGGTGCGGGAGCTGGAGTTCCTGGCGTGGGAGGCCGCCCGAAGGCTGCACGAGTGGGGCTACCGGGCCGCCGTCGTCGTCGACCTCGAGGGGACCGGCAGCCAGGTCATGACGCCTCGCGGCCCGCAGGCGGACGCGTTCTCGTCGCGCTTCACCGCGGCCGCGGCCGGGCTGGCGACCATCGGTTGGCATGGCGCGCCGATCTCGCCGGAGTTCGGCGTGACCCAGCGGTTCATCAGCGTCGTGACCGATGCGCCGCTGACGCCCTCGGCGGCCGGCGCCCTCCCCGATCCCTGCGAGGGCTGTCCCCGGCCGTGCGTAACGGCCTGTCCCGTCGGCGCCATCGCGGAAGATGACTCCTTCTCGGCAGGCAACCATCGGCTGGGAGTGTTCGACTGTCTGCGGTGCGACTGGGCGAAGAAGTACGGCCTGGTAGCCGCGGAGGGCCCGGGGCTGATGGGCCAGACCACCGACATCGCGCCCCCGGAAGGCCCGATCACGATGGCGCAGATCGCGGCAGCGGTTGCGCAGCAGGACCCGGTTCAACGTCACTGGACGTGTGTCGTGGAGCGCTGCCTGCAAGCCTGTCAGCGCAGGTTGCGGAAGACCTGAAGGAGGTGGCCTCGAATGGCGGCAAGGACGCCGGTGCGAGTGAGGATCAAGAAGGTCATGAAGGACGCGCAGGAACGCACTCTGGTGGTGTTGGGAACGCCGAAGCGCACGTTGGGGATCTGGATCGGCCCGGCGGAGGGTCAGGCGATCAGCGTGGCGCTGGAGGGGATGAGGTTCCCGCGGCCGATGACCCACGATCTCCTCGTCGGCGCGCTCGCGGAGGTGGGCTGGGAGATCGAGAAGCTGGTGGTCGGCGACCTGCGGGAGACGACGTTCTACGGGGAGCTGCACGTCAGGTCGGGGAGCCGGCGGAAGGTGCTCGACTGCCGCCCGAGCGACGGAATCGCGCTGGCCCTGCGGGCGAAGGCGCCGATCTACGTCGCGCCGCACGTCTTCGAGGCGGCGCTGACCCCTCCGGCTCAGGAGCCCGCGGCGAAGCCGCCGGCTACGCGATCCGGGCGTAGGTCCCGCCCGACATCCGCTTGATGACCTGCTTCACCTCGAGCAGCATCAGCGCCGCCGACACGCGCGCAGGCGGGAGGTTGCTCGCAGCCACGAGCTGATCGAGCTGCCGCGGCCCCGCGGCCAGCTCGCGGGCGATGGCCTGCTCATCGGGCGAGAGGTCGGCTTGCACTTGCTGCGCGGGTCGACGCTCGGGGACGGCCGCCAACAGCAGCCCCAGGCCGTCGATCACATCCTCGACCGTCTCCACCAGCCGCGCCCCGTCCTTGATCAGCGCGTGGCCGCCTCGGGAGTTGGGCGCCTTGATGTCCCCCGGCACGGCGAACACCTCGCGGCCCTGGTCGAGGGCGAGGTTGGCGGTGATCAGCGCTCCACTGCGGGCGGGCGCCTCCACGACAATCACCCCGAGACTCAACCCGCTGACGATGCGGTTGCGCTGCGGGAAGACCTCCCGGCGGGGCTCCTGACCGAGGGGCATCTCGGAGATCACCACGCCGCGCTCGGGGATGCGCTCCCGCAGGTCGGCATTGCTCTTGGGGTAGTCGATGTCGATCCCGCAGGCCATCACGCCGATTGTGCGCGTCCCCGCAGCCACGCAGGCGCGATGCGCGGCCGCATCGATGCCGATGGCGAGGCCGCTGGCGATGGTGAACCCGCGCCGCCCCAGACCGGTCGCCAGCATCTCGGTGACGGCCTCGCCGTAGGGCGTGCCTCGGCGCGTGCCCACGATCGCGACGCACAGCTCGTCGGCCGTGGTGAACTCGCCCCGGGCGTACAGCAGCGGGGGCGCATCCTCGATCTGCGCCAGCAGCCGGGGGTAGCCCGCCGTGCCGTAGCCGACGACGCCGGCCCCCACGGCCTCCAGGCGTTCGAGCGCGGGTGTCACATCGAGGGTCGAGGCGGCGAGCAGGGCGTCAACATCGGAGGAGCGGAACTGCGGGCAGCGTTCGCGAACCTCGCCGGCCTCGGCGGCCAAGGCCGCCTCGGCATGGCCGAAGGCCTTCACCACAGCCGTCTGCTTGCCGAGGCTCAGGCCGCTCGATTGCAGCTGGATGTAGGCTCGTCCGGCCTCGGCCATGGGATCTCGTGGCGGATGAAGTGAGCGGGGCCGGATCCCGTCGGCGCAGGATGCGGCCCCGGCTTGGAGCAGCAGACTGAGAGGGAGGTCAGATGACCTCCGGATCATCCTCCGAGGTCGGCGCGTCGGGCTTCCCCGCCGGACCGGGTTTCGCGGGCGCAACGGCCTCATCCACCGCCGCCGCGGCCGCCTTGGCCGCCTCCGGCAACTCCACCTCAGCGCCCTCGGGCGCGGGCGACTTAGGCTGCTCCTCCAGGAGGCGCGTCAACTCCTTGATCTTCGTGTCCTGCGACTTCAGTTTGGCCTTGGCGCGCTGGATCAGTTCCCTCTGCTGTAGTTCCCCGGCCTTCAGGCCATTCCACGGGCCCCACAGGGCCAGCGCCATGGCCACGGCGCCGAGGAGCACGCCCCCGATGAACAGCAGCCCGATCGGCATCGGCTGCACGTACTTGCTGTCGCCCCACTGCCACGTGGCGATGGGCTGCGGAGCGGCGTTCCAGGAGAGGAACAGCGCCAGATATCCGCACACGATCACGAGCACGAGCACGACAGCGGCGGCTCGTAGCATCGCGCAACCCTCCGTGACCTGCGCCCGCAGCGCGCCGGGCGCCTGATCGACGCACCTACGGCATTCCCGGCATTCCCATTCCCGGCATCCCCATGCCTGGCATCCCCATTCCCGGCATCCCCATTCCCGGCATTCCGCCTTCACCGCCCATCATGCCGCCGGCCCCTTTGTGCTCGAGGGGCGGCAGGGCGTTGTCGACGGTGAAGGAGACCTGGGCGACGGCCTGATTGCCGACCCAGTCACGCAGCTTCAGCACGAAGTTCAGCGCGCCGTTGGGCAGCGGCTTCGCCGGGCCCCGTTCGGGGTCGAGGATGTACCAGACCTGAGAGCCCACCGGATCGTAGAGCGTCTCGAGCTTCTGACCCGAGAGCGTGAGGTCGACCGAGGAGGGGTTCACGCCGCTGCCCTCGTCCAGGACCTTGAAGGTCAGGCGGATCGGCGGCAGGCCGGGCACCGTCAGGCTGTCGGCGAAGTAGCCTGCGGGGCTGTCGGGCCCGCCGACTTCCAGCCCGTACAGGAAGCGGTACTTGTCCTTTCCGGTGATGTCGAGGACGGCCTCGGTGACGAGGGGCGGTGCGTCATCGATCGCCTGCACATCGAAGGCGTACAGGTCGCCCCGATTGCCCAGGGCGTAGACGGCGCCGTCGGTGACGATCGGCGAG
>VGFB01000606.1 GCA_016869015.1 Armatimonadota bacterium | reverse complement strand
TGATGCACACGAACCTGTTTGAGAAGGACACCGTGCCCGCCGCCATTCGCCTGCACTACGCCGACCCCGAGACGCTGAGCGTGCCCGAGTACGTGCAGTACGGCCAGATGTTCCAGGCGCTCGTCCACGGCCACGCGATGGAGGCCCTGCGCTTCCGCAAGCACGATCCTCGGGACGACTGCGCCGGCGCGCTGATCTGGTCATACTCCGACTGCTGGGTCGAGACCGGCTGGTCCCTGCTGGACTACTACCTGCGCCGCAAGGCCGGCTACTACGCGGTCCGCCGCGCCTGCGCCCCGCTGAAGGTGGTGGTGCGTCAGCGGGGGAACCGGCTCGTCACTCGCCTCCTCAACGACACCCTTCGCCCGGCTGCCGTCACCGTCGAAGTCGGCTGGTGGCGCCTGGATGGCAGCGCCCGCGAGACCGAGACCCACACGGTCGACGTGCCGGCCAACGCCATGACCGAGGTGACCTCCGCCGTCCTGGATGAAGCCTCCCACGATCCGCGCCAGTGGCTCCATGCTGCGGTCATGCGCGGCTCCGACGGCCAGGCGTTGGACCAGTCCGTCCGGACACTGGCCCCGCACCGGGAACTGGCGCTAGCCGACCCGCGGGTGGAGGTCGAGAGTACAGGGGACGGGTGGCTGCACGTCTCGAGCCCCGTCTACTGCCACGGGGTGCACGTGGAAGACCACGGGCGGGAACTGATCTCGGATAACTGGTTCGACCTGCTACCCGGCGTGCCGCTGCGGCTGCATCACGGAAACGGCCGGTCCGCGACGGAGTTGAGGTTCGGGACCGTCGGGCGGGTCATGGCCTGAGGGCGACCTTGACGTGCTGTGGGCAGGGCTCGCGGGCAACGATGCCCATTCCCTGACCGCCGGCCCGCTGCTCGTGGACCCCCACGATCCCAGACTGGAGACGGCGCTCATGTTCTGGATGGTCCTGTGTGTCCTGACCGGCGCGGGGTTTGGCCACATCATGCGCCGCGCGCAGTTGCGGCAGTGCGGCATGGCGTGGGTGGGGGCGTGGAACTGCCTGTTCGCAGCCCTCGCTCAGGCCGTGCTGTCGGGCGCCACGCTCGCCGCGGAGCCGCCCTCGGTGAATGCGGGTGACTACGCGAGTCTCGACGAGGCGATTGCCGCCTTGCCGCCGCAGGGCGGCACGGTCAGCCGGCCGGGTCAGGTGGGACTCGAGGGCGAGGCGGCTCAGCGCAACACGGTGACGGCCCTCAACCCGCAGCCATAGCGGCGGGCGCAGGAGTGGCTTGGCTCGCGGTCAAAGGGCGCCGTTCGGCCCCGCCGCGAGAGCGAGACGACTTCGCGTGGCATGAGGTCGGGAGTCAGATCCATGGCTTCGCGGGACCACGCCACGAGCAGTGCCCCCCGGGAGCGGGCGATACCCCAACTCAGGAGAAAGCCATGTCGAACCTGACGCCTCAGGCGCCATTCGTACCCACCGCGATTCCCAGCGCCAGACAGCTCGAGTACCAGGACTGGGAGATGGGGCTGTTCCTGCACTTCGGGATCCGCACGTTCTACGAGGGTCACCGCGACTGGGACGGGCAGGCCATGCCGCTTGAGGGCTTCCGGCCTGCGGGACTGAACTGCGACCAGTGGATCGTCTCGGCCAAGCGTGCGGGGATGCGGTACGCGGTACTCGTCTGCAAGCACCACGACGGCTTCGCGAACTGGCCCTCCCGGTACTCCAGCCGCACGGTGGCGCACACGCCCTGGCAGGACGGGCGAGGCGACGTGGTGGGGGAGTTTACGGCCGCATGCCGCCGGCACGGCTTCGGCATCGGGTATTACTACTCGCCCGCCGAGTGGGGCAACCCCAAGTTCGACGACCCGCGGGCATATGACGAGCACTTCCTGAACCAGATCACGGAGCTGCTCACCAACTACGGGCCGATCGACATCCTGTGGTTCGACGGCTGCGGGTCGGAGGGGCACGAGTATGACTGGCCGCGGATCATCCGGGAGATCCGGCGGATGCAGCCCAACCTGCTGATCTTCAGCATGGGAGACCCCGATTTCCGTTGGGTGGGGAACGAGTCGGGCCTCGCCGACCTCCCGAACTGGAACACGGTGCTCGCGACCCGCATCTCGACCCGGGAGGACGAGGACCGGCCCGTGGGCGAGGAGCCGCTCTGGCTGCCGGCCGAGTGTGACTGCATGATGCGCTGGAGCAACTGGTTCTTCGAGGAGGCGGATGTGGACAGCGTGAAGTCGCTCGAGGAGCTGATGGGGCTGTACTACCTGTCGGTCGGGCGCGGGGCGAACCTGCTGATCAACATCGGCCCCGACCGCCGGGGTCTGCTCCCGGAGGAGGACCGCGCGCGGCTACTGGAGCTCGGGGCGGAGATCCGGCGGCGGTTTGGCCGGCCGTTCGCACGGCTCGCGGATGGCACGGTCACCGCGAACGGCTGGGAGTACGAGGCGGCGGAGCCCTTCCGTCTGGACCACGTGATCGTGCAGGAGGACCTGACCGAGGGCGAGGCGATCCGCCGCTTCGCGATCAGGGTGCAGAGCACCCACGGCGGGGCGCCCATCACGCTCCACGAGGGCCGGAACGTCGGCCACAAGGCGATCTGCCGCATACCGCTGGTCTGCGCGCGGAAGGTCATCGTCGAGGTCACCGAAGCCGACCGGCCCGCGAGGCTGCGCGAGGTGGACCTGCACAACTCGACACTGGAGCGTTGAGGCGACGCTCGGCGGGGTCGGCTCGCCCGGTCGCCGCGCCGGTCTTGGCCCGGGGCTCAGAGGTCGTCTACGGCGACCCTCAGCACCTCTATCGCCTGCTTCTGCCGCGAGACCAGCACGTACAGGTAACCCTCGTGCACCACGGTGTGGGGGTACCCGTACTCACCCGGTCGGTGCGCGTCCGCTGCCATCGGCCAGTGCCCCTCACCGAGGATCAGATGCCGGTCGAAGCTCACCCCGTCGTTCGACAGCGACATGATCAGCGGCCAACGGTTGCCGGCCAGCGGGTTCCCCACGTTGTAGAACCGCCCGTCCGGCAGGCGTCCCAGGTGAAACTTGGCGTTGCAGTCCGTGTAGTCCGTCTCCACCGCCGCGCACCAGGTCGTCCCGTCGTCAGCGCTGTCCGTCTGCCACAGCCGCCAGCGGAAGCCCCGCGTCTCGGCCCGCAGGAGCATGTGCAGCACGCCGTCGTCCGTCTGCAGGAAGCTCCCCTCGCACACCGCCGTCGGCCAGCCCGCCTTCTCGGCGATCACCCAGAAGCTGTCCGGGTCGTCCGTCACGTCTGCCATGTCCGGAGGGTAGACTCCCGTCATCGTCCACCCGCTCAGGCCGGCCGGGTCGTCCGTGTAGGGGAACGAGATGTTCCCGGGGATGATCAGCCGACCCGAGCGCGTGGGCGAGGGGCCGAAATTGGGGCACACCGGAACCCCCATATCCAGCCAGTCGCCCCAGTGTTCGCCGTCCTCGGTTATCATCGCCCACAGCCGCGTGCTCTCCTTGCTCGGCCCGTAGTCGCCGAAGTAGGCCACCAGTGTCCCCGCATGCGAGTGAAACCCCGCCGCGGTCAGCACCCGCTCGCGCCCGTCCGGCATCAGTCCTGGCTCCGCGATCACCCGGGGCGCCGTCCAGTGCCGGAAGTCCCCCGCGCTTGCCACCATCACGCGCTGCCCCGACCGGTCCTCGTTCGCCCGCCCGTTCGACCACATCGCCCACAGCCGCCCGCCAGACAGCCCAAGGTGGGGGTGGTGGGTGTAGGTCCACGCCGAGCCCGTCGCGTACACGACCTGGCTCTCGACGCGCGGCCGCTCAACCTTGGGCCACAACACCGGCTGGCCGTCCCGGAAGATGGGGTGATTCGTGACCGGCCGCATGGGCATGGGAACGGTCCTCACCAAAGGGATGCGGCTGACGCCGGGGCGGGCCCCAGCCGGACTGCCGCGTCGTTCGCCGGG
>VGFB01000605.1 GCA_016869015.1 Armatimonadota bacterium | reverse complement strand
ACTGAGGCTGGCGGGTCAGCCCTGCTTCTACCCGACGGTGTTCTCGGCCGAGGTGCGTGTCCCGGCCGCGGTCATCGTCACGGGGCAGAACGCCCCGGTGCCGGTCAAGATCGCCGAGCTGTATGTTACCGACGCATGGAGCCAGGCCGCCAACCGGGGCAGCGTCTTCGCCGAGATGCTCGAGAAGGCGCCGCTGAACTTCCCCGGCGATAAGGGCGGCGGGCTCGCACTCCCGAACATCAATCTCGGCGGCCTGTCTCGTCAGTTCGGACCGGTCGGCGACGACCTCGCCAACTTCGCGAAGGGCAACTTCGACCCGAAGGAGTTCTTCAAAGGCGCCGCCTCCTCGCTGTTCGGGTGCATCGATCTGTGGGAGATCATCGCCGGGGTCTTTGGGGACGCGGAGGTGCCCGGCCTTACGGTCGACGTCGTCAAGGACAAAGACGGACTCCCTCGGCTGATCCGGGCGAAGTACGCCTGGACGCCGCAGGTCAAGGACTTCGACCCGCTGTTCAAGGCCACGAACGCCGGCAAGGCCGCGACGTTCGAGCTGAAGGCCAGGGTCGATGTGCCGGTCGAGGCCGGCCTCGACGTGACCTATGACAGTCTGGCCCTCCTCCGCAACTTCACCGTCGATCTGTACTGCATCGTCGTCCGGTTCAACCGCCTCGAGTTCACGGCCAAGAGCGGCAGCAAGCCCGATGTGGGCGTCGACATCGCCAAGGTGGAGTTTGCCGGGCCGCTCTCCTTCGTCAATCAGCTGCAGGAGTTCCTGAGCGAAGTCGTTCCGGGCTTCTCGATCGATGTGACGCCGACGGGGGTGTACATCGGCTACCAGCTGCCGATCCCCACCATCGCCGTGGGCGTGATGAGCATCCAGAACATCACCCTCGGCGCCGCGCTCACGCTGCCCTTCACGGGCGAGCCGCTGCGCCTGCGGTTCAACTTCTGCGAGCGCGAGAACCCCTTCCTGCTCAGCGTCTCGATCTTCGGCGGCGGCGGCTTCTTCGCCGTTGAGTTGACGCCCTCCGGGATGCAGATGCTCGAAGCCTCCTTCGAGTTCGGCGGCACCTTCAGCCTCAACATCGGCGTCGCCAGCGGCGGGGCTTACCTGATGGCGGGCATCTACTACAAGTGGGAGAACGGCGATTCGACCCTGACCGGGTACGTGAGGTGCGGGGGCCACCTGAGCGTGCTGGGCCTGATCACGATCTCCGCCGAGTTCTACCTCGGCCTTACCTACGAGAGCGCCGGGAATCGGTGCTGGGGCCAGGCGAAGCTTACCGTCGAGATCGAGGTCCTCTTCTTCAGCTTCAGCGTCACCCTGTCGGTCGAGCGGGAGTTCACGAACTCCGGCGGCGGCAGCGCCTCCCTGCCCACCGGCGAGCGCCTGGCCTTCCTGGGCACGCCGGTCGAGATCGCGCGCCTCGGCCTCGCGCCCTTCGGTCAGCGCCCGCCCACGATCGAGGAGACAATGAGCGCCGACGACTGGCAGGCGTACTGTGCGGCCTTTGCCTGAACGACGGGTGGACGTCAGTGCGGAGCTCGCGCTCCGGACTGCGGGCCCTGGACTGCGGACTGCCGTCAGCGAGGTGAGCCATGAAGCAGCAGACGGTCATGTGGACTGCGCTCCCCAACGGGGTCGCCAACGGGAAGCTCCGGCTGTCGGTGTTCGTGTCTCCGCGGCTGGAGACCAACGAGGGAGGCCCTCGACCCTCGCTCAGCCAGTTCCCGGACTTCATCGAGTGGCCAGCGAGGATGGCGGAGGCGCAGTTTCAGGTGCGGTTCGGCGGGAAGCCCCCGGTCGCGGCGGAGCGCGTAGCTCCCAAAGGCGCCGAGAGCGCCGGCGAGTTGTACCGGGCCATGCTGAACGCGGGCACGTACGTGCAGCCGGTGCAGCTGCCGAACCTCGCCGAAAGAGCGATCCGCTCCTTCTCCGTGCGCAACGTGTTGACCCACATCCGGGACGTCTACCGGACGACCGCCGTGGAGTCGCCCACGGTGGTACCCAAACTTGCTCCGAGCCGCCTCCCGTCTCAGCCGCTGGGCCGCTTCCTGCGCCAGGTCGCGCCACCTACTGAGGCGCGGGAGACGATCCGCACCCAGCTGGATCGCCAGCTGCGCACGGCTCCGAACCGGGCCTTCTTCAACCCCACCGTCGAGGACCCCGCGGCCGTCTCGGCCCGCGCCGTTGGCGCCACGCCCGCAGGCGCCGTCGTGCCTCAGGCCGCCGCCTCGGCGGTGACCCTCGACTTCCAACAGGTCGACAGCTTCTACCGTCAGCCGCGTCCCGCGCGCGTCGAGCGCGCCCATCCGGTCGTGCCGCCGCCGGAGATGGACTTCCACAAGATCGTGTCGGCCCTCGGCCAGTACCCAGGTGTGCTACGGCTGATCGGCCTCGTCATCGACCTGGAGGTGCCTTACGATCCGGCTCTGGCCGGGACGACCACGGTTCAGGTGACGCCGACGTGGACCGCGAGCCTGGAGACGACCAACGTCACGCCGCGCACGCGGTGTGTCATCGGGACGGACCGGTTCCAGGCGCAAGCTCGCGCCGACAGCGACCTCGCCGGCGGAATGCTGAGGCTAGACGACGAGAGCCGTTTCGAGGTGGGGCAGGTGGATGTTGACGGCGCCGCGATCAAGGCCATGACCGCCGCCGAGCAGGCCCAGTCCGGGGACGCCGACGAGGAGAAGAACGCCGCGCTGCCCTCGCTCCGCTCGGCGGGGATCTGGGTCGCGCGCGTGAACCGGGCGCACCAGCTCGCGACACAGGTCCTGCCACGCACTCAGACGCAGAACGCGCAGCTGACGAACCTCGCCAGGAAGCAACCCGGCGATGTGGACGACCTCTACGCCGATGACGTGGCGCGCGGCTACCGGGTGGATGTGTTGGACGAGGCCTCCGGGCAGTGGCGATCGCTCTGCGCTCGCGTAGGCGATTACCGCTTCCACAGTGACGCGGAGGGGGTAAACCGCAAGGTCGCCCTGGAGGATGAGGGCTGGGTCTCCTCGGCCGCTGCCGAGAGCACCGAGGACGACGACGTGTACGTCCACGAGACGCTCTTCACGTGGGACGGCTGGAGCATGGTCGCGCCGCGGCCGATGAGACCGCTGCCGCAGCCGGGCGTGACGGCCGACTCCGGCACCGACTATGGGCTGCGGGTTCGCTTCACCCCCGCGCCCGGCTCGCTGCCGCGGCTACGGTTCGGGCACTCGTACCGCGTCCGCGCGCGGATGGTGGACCTCGCCGGCAACAGCCTGCCGCTGGAGCACGCGGACGATTCGGCGGCCTCCGAGGCCGTAGACTACGTCCGCCACGAGCCGATCGTGTCCCCGATCGTGGTGCCCCTCGCCGACCTCGCGAAGTCGCCCGGCGAGACCCTCGACCGGCTCGTGATCCGCAGTTACAACGACGCGCCGGCGAAGGACTCGCAGCGGACCAACGAGGCGGCCGAGCGCCATGTCGCTCCGCCGAAGACCGCCGAGAGCATGGCCGAGTGGCATGGCAAGTTCGACGGTCCCACGGGGATGCAGGGCAATGCTGCGACGTACCAGCTCATCACGGAGAACGACGGGGCTCTGGCGGAGGTCGAACCCGCAGAACAGCTCGCGCTGCCGTACCTGCCCGATCCCCTCGCTCTGGGCGCCACGATCCGATCGACCCAGATCGACGTGGACCCCGGGCCCGAGGACGAGGTCTTCAAGGTCCCGTTCGACGGCGACTGGCCCGACGTGCAACCGTTCCGGATCCGCCTCGTCGAGAGCCGCGCCGCCGGCGAAGGACCGAACTGGGGGGCCGCTCAGCGTCGGCTGGTGCTGCCGCTGCCCAAGGGCGAGACCGCGGAGATCTGGCTGAGCTGCTACACGGACGAACCGCAGATCCCGAACCTGGGCGTCTACCGCTGGACCGTGGAGGGGGTGGCGGCGTCTGCGCTG
>VGFB01000604.1 GCA_016869015.1 Armatimonadota bacterium | reverse complement strand
AGAAGGTCAAGGACGTGGCCTCCATCCTGCAGGGCATGTCCGGCGGCGCACCTGCCCTCATGGCCTTCTGCGAGGTCGCCTGCCCAAAGCGCGTGAAGAACATTGACGCGGCCAAGGCCGTTGCCGAGGCCCTGGGTCCCCAGTACAAGCACTGCACGGCGACGGAGGGTGATCAGCGGGGGATCACGTGTGCCGCCGTGTGGAACACGAGCCAGCTCGACGAGAACACGGCCGCCCGCCGTCTCCACGCGGTCATCGATGACGTGACCGGCGGGGAGTACGGTAGGCCGATCCTCGAACTGCAGCTCACGGCGTCGGGGAGCGATCGCACCTTCACGCTGTTCGTCAACCACTGGACGTCCCGCCGGGAGGAGAACACCGAAGGTCGACGCACGCTGGCAGGGGCGCACCTCGTTCGCCTGACGCAGCGCAAGGTGGTCAAGGGCGGGGACTTCACCGGGAACCCGAAGGCCTTGGTGCTGGCCGTCGGGGACTTCAACGATGAGCCGTACAACCCCTCGCTGGTGGACCCGTCGGGACGGAGCAGCCGGCCTCTGGTCGTCCGTGACCGGACGGCCGTACTCAAGCGCCGCCCCGCCACACTGGCCCCCGTGCTCTACAACGCGAGCTGGAGCCTGCTCGGCGAGCGGCAGACGCGGACAGAGGAGATCGCCGCGGGCCGCGAGAAGCCTGCAGGCACGTATCTGTTCAGCGAGGTTGGCAAGGGGCAGTGGAACACGTTCGACCAGGTGCTCGTGAGCGCCGGGATGTTGGAGGGAGACCCACCGGTCTTCGACGACGGCAGCCTCGCCGTCTACTGCCCGTTTGAGCTCGTGAACACGGACGGAGTGCCGGAGATGACTTCCGACCACTTCCCGATCCGGTTTGCACTGAACCTGTAAGCAGGAGGACAGCGCAATGGGCCCGGATCCCTTCGGAGACGCCTTCGCCAGTGCCCTGGCCAACGCGCCGGGCGCGGGTGGCGGGCTCGACTTGGAGGCAGCGCAGCAGGAGATCATCGACACGCTCGAGCAGGCCCTGAACCACATGAACACGGCTCTGCCCGTCGGCAGCGTCCAGGCGACGATGGGCCCGGGGATGACGCTGCCCGGTCAGGTGACGAGGCAGTTCGGGTTCGAGCGCCAGAGCGACGGCTTCGAGGCCAGTGCGTTCAGCGTCACCTGGGGGATCGGCTACCCCGTTCAGGTCCGGGTCGTCGGGGGCCAAGTCCGCGAGGTCGGGAACCGCGGCGAGTTGGTCGCGGCCCTTCAGGATGCCATGTCAGCCTCGGCCCCGATCGCCCGTCAGCTCGCGCAAGGGTAGCCCGACTCGCCCGCTCGCCGCGCCCGGTCAGGGCCTCACCACGACCCTCGTCCCCGCGCGCACCTGTCCGGCGACCTCGACCCCGTCCGCCGTCTGCAGGGCGATGCAGCCCTCGGTCCAGTCGCGCGGCGTGATGCCGCCGATGTGGATGCCGATGCCGCTTCCCAGGCGCGTGTTCCGCGGCGGGATCTCCCTGCGCTCCCCGGCCGCCACGATGGCGTCGCGCTGCTCCCGGTCGATCAGCCCCGCGGCCAGGCCGCGCTCGGCGTCCTCCGGCAGGGGGTAGTTCAGTCGCATCCACACATCGCGCCAGCGACGGGGCTCCGACTGCACCACTCGCTCGACGATCCGGAACTCGCCCTCCGGCGTACAGCCGTCGTCGCGGCGCTGCTTGTCGCCTTGCCTGGGGCCAAGAGCCACGGGATACCGCTTCAGCAGCACGTCTCCGGCGAGGAACCGCAGCTCGTACTCCGACTTGTCAACCTCCAGCCGCGCGTCGCGAATTGGGTCGGTCGCAAGGCCGCGAGCCCGCGCGATCTCCGCCAGTGGTCGGGCCGGTACGGCTGCGGTCAGCACGCCCACCGGCGGAGGCTTCGCCGGCCGCGCAGGCGGGCGTCGGTGCCATCGGCGCACGAAAGCGGCGGCCACCAGCAGGCCGATCGCGAGCCCCACGATCAGCGGCCGCATGATCCGCCGCCGTCGCAGCCTCCGCCGTCGTCGAGCAAGCGCCTCCATGCCTCAGCCTCTGGGCCAGATCCCCGCCGAACAGGCCTCCTCCACGAGGTACGGGTCGCCATGGCCGGGTAGCACCCGCGCGTGGCGACCCTCGCGGGCGAGGCGCTCCTGCAGCCCAACCATCAGTTCCTGCAGCCGCGCCATCTCCTCACCGAAGACCCGGCTGTCTACGTTCGTGCTGACCATCAGGCACTTCGGGACGCTCAGGCGGGCCTTGTCGTGGTCGGAGAGACTGCCGAAGTCGATCAGGTAGTCGCCGGAGAAGAGCAACCCATGCTCCGGGGCGAGGTAGAACACCTGCCCGGGTGTGTGCCCCCCAAGGCTCTCCAGAACCTCGAACCCCACCTCACCCACCTGGAAACCCTCTCGCCGAGGGAAGCCGCCCCGCTCACCCTCCAGGGGCTGCAGCCCCGTGATCTGCGCTGGGTAGTGAGCGCGGGTGAAGGCGTTCACCAGGCGCGTGAAGTGCTCGTTCAGCACCTTCAGCGCCGTGGGGCTCCCCGCCGCTCGGTTCCCTGCCTCGAACACCCGGCGGGCATCGGGATGCCCCAAGACCTCGGCGCCGAACTCCTCCTGCAGGGCGCCCGCGAAGCCGGCGTGGTCGGCATCCGGATGGGTGAGGAACACCCGCCGGATCCGCGCCGCGTCCAGTCCCAGCCGCCCGATCCACGCCTTCCAATCGTCGTAGTAGAGGCCAAACCCCGTGTCGATGGCCGTCAGGTCCGCCCCGTCGTCCAGGAGGTAGCACGCGCAGCCCGTCGGCGGGGAGAGCGCGTAGAGACTCACCGCCTCCGACACCCGCAGCGGCCCGATGCACTTCAGCGCGAAGTGCGGCCCCAGCTTGCGGAGCGACATCGTTGCCAGCTCGAGAACGTTCTCGAACACTTCGCCCGCAGCCATGCTCGCCTCGGAGCGGGCGCTCTCGCGGCGAAACCCAACCAGGCTGCGCTGGAGCTGCTCGGACTGCGCCACGAGCTCCCGCAGTTCCCGCTGCGCTGCCTCCGGCAGGCTCTCGCGTAGACGCAGGAAGAACACCTCGGCCGCGCTGAGCCCAATGATCGCGTGGTAGGCGTCCGGGTCCGAGCCGCGGTACTCCACGTGGAAATCGTACTTCGCCTCGGTCAAGTCCGTCAGGAGTGAGCCGGCCTCTTGGGCCGAGGGAGCGACCATCGACATCTCGCACTGCCCCGGCGCGACGGCGCGGTCGTACTGCATGAAGATCACGTTGGCGCGGTGCGCGGCCAGGAGTTCGGCGAACTCCGCCAGCGTGCCCGGCTGATCGACCAGCCGCACCTTCAGGGTGAGGATCGCGTCCGGGTCCGGCATCACTTCGGACGCGGCCTCCTCGCGCGGCAGCAGCAGCCCCTGCCCGTCCAGATGCTCCACCAACGCTCCGGCGCGCATCGCCCGCCGGACCTCGGCCGTCAGCCTGACGCGGTTCGGCGATTCCGCGCGGTTGAAGACGAAGCGCGTGATGTTCGCGCCGTGCATCGCCGCCGTCCGCGCCAGTTCTGCCAGCGCGCCCGGACGGTCGTCCAGGTAGGCCGTCGCCTCGACCGCCCACCGCCCGCCATTGGGTGTCAGCGTGATCATCGCGCATTCCTGTTCACGGCCGGCCGGATACCGTCCTCAGTGCTTCGACACGCCGCCGGTGGGGCCCTCCAGCCCGGGCGTTCTGGACACTCTTCAGGTATCATGGTATGTTATTACTTGAATAGGCTCGCGAGCTGCTGATCACACCTGGACGCGGAGGTGACGACCATGCGGGCGTGCAGCGCGGGAAGGGTGTCCCTGTTGGGAGTGCTGTGCCTTCTGGCCGGCGGCGCGACGTGGGCCTCGCGGGGCGCTGATACGCTGATGGAGGGCGCTCAGTTCGTCCGGG
>VGFB01000603.1 GCA_016869015.1 Armatimonadota bacterium | reverse complement strand
GCGCCTCGGTCGGTAGTGTGCCCGCGGCCTCCCCTCCCTCGCCGTCCGCGTCTTGCCCTCCGTTTTCATCATTCTGACTCCTGAATTCTGAATCCTGACGCCCGCCGTTCCTCGGCCCGTAGATCGATTCTAAGCCCCGGTTTCCCACATCCCGCACCCTTGCCCCACTTCGACCCCCGGAGCGCGCTGTAGGGGCCTCTACGCGCCCGCACGGGGCATCCTGTTCTGAGAGTCGAACATACGTTCCCATACCGGCGTCGCCGGTTCGGGACCCACCGGGGCTCCGGCAGCAGGTGACTGGGGGGTGCTCCGGGGTGAAAGGGGGGAGCGCTACACTCTAGAACAGCCGTTCTATATACGACAACGGCGTATATAGAACGGCTGTTCTAGAGTGTGGGGTCGTGTCGTTAGGGCCGTTACGACACCGGGTACTCACCGGATGCTGTATCCCTGCCGGTCCTCACCCGCAACGCTGGACATCATGGGCCGATCCTCATCTCCTTCTTCACCTCAGCAAACGCCTCCATCGCGAACTCGAGGTCTTCTCTCGCATGCGCCGCCGAGACCTGCACCCGAATCCGCGCCTTCCCTTGCGGCACAACGGGGTACGAGAACCCGATCACGTAGACCCCTCGTTCGAGCATCTTCTCGGCCATCTCGGCCGCGAGCTTCGCGTCGCCGAGCATGATCGGGACGATGGGGTGTTCGCCGGGGGTGATCGCGAAGCCGCGCGCCGTCATCCCCTCGCGAAAGAAGGAGGTGTTCTCCATCAGCCGGTCGCGCAGTTCCGTTGAGGCGCTCAGCAGTTCCAGGGCCTTGAGCGACGCGCCCACGATCGGCGGCGCAAGGGTGTTGCTGAACAGATAGGGGCGCGATCTCTGCCGTAGCAGATCGATGATCTCCTGTCGACCGCTCGTGTACCCGCCTGAAGCTCCTCCCAAGGCCTTCCCCAGCGTCCCGGTGATGAGGTCCACGCGGCCCATCACGCCGTGGTGCTCATGGGTCCCGCGACCGGTCGCGCCCATGAAGCCGACCGCGTGCGAGTCGTCGATCATCACCAACGCGTCATGTTCCTCGGCGAGGTCACAGATGCCCGGCAGATTGGCGATGATGCCGTCCATCGAGAAGACGCCGTCCGTTGCGATCAACCGGAAGCGCGCGCCCTTCGCCTCGCCGAGTTTCGCTTCCAGGTCCGCCATGTCGTTATTGGCATAGCGGAGGCGCTGCGCCTTGCAGAGCCGCACGCCGTCGATGATGCTGGCGTGGTTGAGGGCATCCGAGAGGATCGCGTCCTCCTCCGAGAGCAGCGTCTCGAAGAGCCCCGTGTTCGCGTCGAAGCACGAGGAATAGAGGATGGTGTCTTCGGTGCCAAGGAACTCGCTGACGGCATGTTCGAGCTGCTTGTGCACCTCCTGCGTGCCGCAGATGAAGCGCACCGACGCCATGCCGTAGCCCCAATGCTCGAGCGCCTCATGCGCCGCCACGATGACCGCCGGATGGCTCGCCAGCCCCAGGTAGTTGTTCGCGCACAGGTTGAGGACGGGTTCGCGCTCCGGCAGCCCGACGCGCGCGCCCTGCCGCCCGGCGATGACGCGTTCGCCCTTCCACAACCCCGCCGCTCGGATGTCGCGCAACTGACCCTCAAGGTGCTGCCGTATCTTGCCGAACATGCGCTACCCCTCCTCCCACACAAGCACCACCTTACCGCTCTCGCCGGCGCGCATCGCGGCGAAGCCGGCCTCGTATTCCTGGAACGGCATGACGTGGGTGATGACGGGGGTGATGTCGAGCCCGCTCTGCAGCATGACGGTCATCTTGTACCAGGTCTCATACATCTCCCGCCCGTAGATGCCCTTGATCGTGAGGCCGTTGAAGATCACCTTCCGCCAGTCGATCGCGACCTCGGCCTCGGGGATGCCGAGCATCGCGATCCTGCCGCCGTGGCACATGTTGTCCAGCATGGCGCGGAACGCCTGCGGGCTGCCGGACATCTCCAGCCCCACATCGAAGCCCTCCTTCATGCCGAGGTCCCGCTGTACATCGGAGAGGCTCTGAGTGCGCGCATCGACGACCCGGGTCGGGTTCAGCTTGCGCGCCAGCTCGAGGCGATAGGGGTTGATGTCGGTGATGACGACATGCCGCGCGCCGGCCTGCTTCACCACCGCGACGGACATCAGCCCGATCGGGCCCGCCCCGGTGATGAGCACGTCCTCGCCCAGCACGGGGAACGACAGCGCCGAGTGTACCGCATTACCCAAGGGATCGAAGATGGCCTGCACATCCCGCGCAAGGCTCGAGTCGTGGTGCCAGACGTTCGTGACCGGCAGGGAGAGGTACTCGGCGAAGGCGCCGTCGCGCTCCACGCCCAGGCCGACGGGGGCGCGGCACAGATGTCGCCGCCCCGCGAGGCAGTTCCGGCAGCGCCCGCAGACCACATGCCCCTCGCCGCTGACGATGCACCCGGGGTAGAAGTCGGTTACGTTGTCGCCCACGGCCTCGACTCGCCCCACGAACTCGTGCCCGATCACCAGCGGCACGGGCACGGTTCGCTGCGCCCAGGCGTCCCATTCGTAGATGTGCACATCCGTCCCGCAGATCCCCGTCCGCAGAACCTTGATGAGCACCTCATTCATCTCGATCCCCGGAATCGGAACCTCCCCCAACCACAACCCCGGCTTCGCTTCATGCTTGATCAGAGCTTGCATCATGGGCATGACTCGACCTCGGTGGGATCAGATGCGGGTCTCGTAGCCCGCGAACTCCAGAAGGGTGTTGAGGAACAGCTTCAGCTGAGGGGACGCCTCCGCCGCCACCCGCAGGTCCTGGCCTTCCAGGATGCGAGCGGCGTGAACCGTCTTCTGGTACCCCGGCTTGCCTGTGAATACGTCCTCGCGTAGGACCCTCGATGGCGGCTTGTCCACGTTCACGGTTTCGGGGTTGAGCCACTTCGGGTTCTTGGGTGGCCGCCTACCGGCCTGCTCGAAGACACGCTGCCAGTATGGCAGGAGCCACGCCTCGAAGTCATGGAGGGCGCAGTGAGCTCGGAAGCGCTGACCGCCGCAGCCGCCGTAGTGCTCACGGACAGCCTCAGGCGAGCCGAACTCGGGGTACACGTCCACCAGCACGACAACACCGAGGCATTGAGGGTCGCCGAGGTCCCGGGCGACGTTCCGCTGAAGACGGTGGCGGTGGGTGTCCGTTCGGGTTACCAGCCCCACCTTCTGCTTCTCGTCCCGGTCGGCGATGTCGTCCAGGAATGCCTTGAGGTGCCGTTTGAAAGCCTGCTCCGTCTCACCCTCGACGTACAGGACGATCCTCATGGGCGACCTCCGATGACGCCCTTCGTCCACAACTGGCCGAGGGTGTAATCCTCCAGCCACGAGGCCACGTCCAGCTTCGCGCCGGACGTCACAGTAGTCCAGCCCTCGTCGTCGAGGTCAACCACTGCCAGTTCCCTGGGGTCGAGCCACGAGACCAGTTCGGGGCTTTGCGTGGCGACCAGGACCTGACCGTGGGTCGAGGCCTCGCGCAGCAGGTCCCTCAGGATCATCAGGAGCGTAGGGTGCAGACTGACCTCGGGCTCATCGACCATCATGAGGGGCGGTGGCTCGGAGTTGCTGAGGAGCGTGGCGAGCCACAGGAAGCGCAACGCCCCGTCGGATAGCTCGTTCCCGTAGAATTGTTGACCGCGCTCGCGCCACGTCAGCACGACCTGGCCAGCGGCGACAGGCTCGAGGTCCATGTCCTCGAACCCAGGGTAGGCGCTGCGCAGCGCATCCCTCAAGAAGTCGAACATGCCCGGATCTCGGGAGCGTTTCGTCTGAAGGGCGGCGAGGAGGCCATCGCCGTTGGGCAGCGGAAGGCGGATGGGGCGGATCTGCTGCGGGAGCCGGGCAGGCGAGCGCGGGGTCACGTCGATCGGACGGTAAAGACGGACGTGTG
>VGFB01000602.1 GCA_016869015.1 Armatimonadota bacterium | reverse complement strand
CTGCGATCGCCTGGGACCTGCGTGAGCCGCGACGAAAGCGCCTCCTACAGGTCGACCAACTCGAACGGTGCTCCTGCCAGTTATCTTAGCGCCTATGGGGCGAAGCCCACGGAACGCGGCCTTCACGCCGTTCCGGCCCCGCAAGGGGCCGGCGGGCCCTGAGTTCCGCCCGCCCCCTTCGGGGCGGGGAGGGTTGGGGGGCCGGAATCCAGGGGCTCCGCCCCTGGCTAACCATCGGTCGCCCCTGCGGGGCTGACGGCTTGGCCCAACGGCACATAGCCCCCCAGATGTGGGTTATGGCTAGTGCGCCGTCACTCGTGATTGTGAGGATGTGTCGTCGTCGCTCGAAGCGCCCACCTCGACAACGACGGTGACGGAGCAGCGCTCCGTCCTACGACGGCGACGGATGGGCGTGCGGAACGGGCCGTCCACCAATCCAAACCATCACGAGTGACAGACCACTAGCGACAGGCACCAATCTCCGCCAGACGTCGGCGGAAACTGGTGCCTGTCCCTAGTTTCCGCCCTGCCACACCTCCAGGCGCACCGGCGCGCCGGTCGGATCCGCGCGGATGAGGAACGTGAACCCGCACCGCCCGTCCCCCGTCGGCCACGCCGAGTACCACGGCTCATCGGGCGCGCCGGGGCCGAGCATCCGCGTGCCCGTCGAGTCCGTCTGCCGCACCTGGAGTGGCCTCCCGGGGTCGAAGCCTCGTACTCGCACCGGCAGCCAGTCCGCGCCCCCGCCGATCTCCGCGTCGATCCGCCCGTGTTCGGCCCAGAACTCGGGGGGCGCGTCCCCGGTCAGCTTGCCCTCCGCGGTCGTCAGGGACAGCGGCGCCGCGCGCCAGCGTTCCCGTTCCTGCTCCATCGGCGCATGATCAGACGCGTTGTCGCCGTAGATCACGTGCACCGCCAGGTACCGAATGTGGCTGCCCGCGGGCAGGACGCGCAGCACGCGGGTCGGCACGATCGCCATGTCCCGCGCGTACGCCCCATCGGGATCGCCCTCACCCGTGCAGAACACGTACGCCCCCGGCTTCACGGCCTCGCCGCCGACCTCCACGTCCCACCTCAGCACCACGAACCCGGGGTTCCCCGTGATGTCGCTGCACGGGAGGCCGTCGTCGAGGCCGTTGCTCGCGCGGTACAGGCACCCGAAGGGCTGCTCGCCCATCGGCGTGCCGTTGTGCACGACCGTGCGCGCGTAGCTGAGGTCGCCGGCCTGCGTGCCGCCCTCCCCCGTGAAGGCGTACCGCATGAAGGCCATCGGGTTGAAGGCGTGGTGTCGCAGGAAGAACAGGGGCGCTTCGCGGGTCGCGCTGAGCTTCACCTCGCGCCGGACTTCCAGCCCGACCTCGGTGAACAGCCGCGTCAGGTCGGCGTGCGGCGATTGCCACGCCCGCACCTGCCCCTGAATCGCGCCGTCTTCCGTTGCCGTGCGGACCCGGTACTGGGTGAGGAAAGGACCGGTCTCGAACAGATCGACCTCCCCGGGCCTCAGCCCCTGGTACCGGTCCGCCTCGTCGTAGTAGCCGAAGAACGTCGGCAGGATCGCCGAGACCGAGCGCTTGACGATCTGGCTGTAGAGGCGCCGGAAGTCGTTCACCCGCAGCTCATTCCCCGGCGTAAGCTCGCCCGGGTACGGCCCGGTCGTCAGCGTGTGGGACTCCGCCCGCCCCACGGTCGTCTGGAGCAGCAGCGGGTCGCCGATGTTGTCCAGGCTGGTGAGGTAGATGATCTCCCGCTCCGCGAGCGCGTGGTAGAGGTGCTCCGCGCGGATCTCGCGTGTCTCGTTCGGCTCCAGCTCCAGGGGGTAGGTCAGGGTCGCCCAGCCCGGTTCCCCAGCCTCCTGGTGCTTCTCGGGGAAGTTCAGCCCGAACTGAATGGGGATCGGTAGCGGCAGGCCACTGCCGTCGCGGAGGATCCCCCCGCTGATCCCGCCCCACGGGTCGCGCTGGTCGATCAGGAAGCGGCGGGGCACTTCGTCATTCCGGACAATGAACCGGGCGCCGGCCCGCAGGCTGCGCGGCGGTTCAGGCGTCCCGGAGGTCTGGGCGCGGATGCGGAACAGGCCCGTGGCCGGATCGTAGCCGAGCGCTTCCCCCATCTGCATCTCGAAGCGATCATCCGGCGGCGGCTCGAAGGCCGGCGGCCCGCCGGGCGTATGGACCACGACGGAGGGCGCCAAGCAGAGGCCGACCTCGAGGGCCTGGTTCGGCTCCCACGGCGCGCCATCGTTGGCGACGTACCGGCTTACGGTTGGCCCGTTGAGTGTCTGATCCCCACCCGCCGGCGAGGTCGGGAGCACCCCGACCGGGCCGGGGCAGCTGACGCTGAGCCCGTACCGCAGCGGCGCAACCTCCGGGCACGCCTCGCGCCCCTCCGGGGTCGGGTACACGTACATCCCCCGGTTCACCCACCGGCCCTCGGGCCGCAGGAAGGCGGCCACAACGAAGACGCGGTCCTCGTGACAGTAGAGGCTCAGCTCCGCCAGCCCGGGCCACTCGCCCTCGGCATCGCGGAGGATGATCTGCTCGATGTGAAGCTCGACGAGGTAGGGACCCGACCGCAGCGGATGGAAGTGCGGGCGGGGACTGCCCGCCATCGTCGCGAAGCGGCGGTCACCCTCCCAGAGCCACGGCCCAACGACGATCGCCGACTCCTCCTTCCCGCCCGGCTCGAACCACCGCACCAGGGGCTCCTCCCGCACGTCCACCACAAGTCGGTAGACCGGGGTACGCACGGTACAGCCGAAGACGCCGTCGGTCAGGCGGACGGGCTGGGCATTCACCGCGCCCGCCATCATCGCCGCCAAGCCCAGCAGCATCGGTCTCATGCCCTTCCCTCCCTTCAGCACACCTCCCGATTCGAGACGTTGCCTTCCGGTCCCTTGTCCGCACAGGTAAGCCGTTCCCATCCGCCGAACTGCCAGCCGCCCGCCCGGAGGCCCCGATGACCGCCCTCGCGCTCCCCTTCCTCCTCCACCTGCCCTTCACTGCCCGCTGCGACACCCTCCACCGCAGCGCCTTCGACACGCCCACCTCCCTCGCCGACTGGTCGCTCTCCGGCGCGGAATACGCGGTCGAGGACGGCTGGCTGACGGTGCGCAGCGAGCAGTCGAACCCCTACGCGGCGCTGAAGCTGAAGCACGACGGGGATGGCACGTTCCGGGCGAAGGTCCGCAACGCGCGGGAGTGTCACTGGGTGGCCATCCTCGCGCGGGGCGTGTACCGTCTGGAGGTGAACAACCAGTTCGTCGAGCTTCGCCTGCTGCGACGGGTCGGCGACGAGTGGAGGCTGGTGGCGCAAGTCGGCGGGTACGAACTGTACCCGCTGAACACGCAGGAGTTCGAGCTGCGGCTCGTAGTCGAGGGCCAACGGATCTGTGGTTTCATCGACCGCAAGCGGCTCCTCGAGTACGAGGACCCGGAGCCGGCGCCTCCAGGGGGCGACTACGCGCTGCTCAGCGGCTGGGGCACGAACTGCGCCTGGCGCGGGGTTAGCCTCTCCGACACGCCCGACCTCGCCGAGTGGCCGCGCGAGGAGTTGCCCGCGAAGGCGCCGGCGGGCCTCGTGGGCGTGACCTGGGTCCGCGGCCTGCGCGACGACGGGGTCTACTTCGACGGCGAGGCGGCGGGCCTGACCTACCGTCTCAACAACCCTGGAGATGAGGAACGCAGCCTCACGCTCTCGCTTCGGCTGATCGATGTCCGGCAGCGCACGGTCGCCGAGAAGCCCCAGACCATCACGCTCCCGCCCGGCGAGGAACGCGAGGCGATGGTCGAGTTCACGCCCCCGGCCCGGGGGTGCTTCAAGATCGCGCTCTTCGCGGGCACGTCGGCCGATGAGTTGGGCTGGGTCGAGGACCTCGGCAGCTTCACGGTCGTGCCGCGGCGTCTCCACGACGCCCCGCCGGACGCAGTTTCGCCCTTCGGGGGGCACCTGGAC
>VGFB01000601.1 GCA_016869015.1 Armatimonadota bacterium | reverse complement strand
GGCGGTGGTCGTCGCGAGCTACTCGAACACCCATGCTGCGATCAGCCGCGACGCACTGAACAGCGGGCGGCACGCGATCTGCGAGAAACCCATCGCCGACAGCGTCGCGGCGGCGCGCTCGATGCTGACGGCGGCCGAGAGGGCGGACCGGAAACTGCTGGTGCACCACAACTACCGCTACGCGGCCGATGTGGGGCACCTCCTTGAGATCATCCGGACGCAGCGAATCGGCGAGGTGTTCGAGATCCGGATGCGCTCCTTCGCGTTCAGCCGCCGGAACGACTGGCAGACGCTGAACAAGTACCACGGCGGCGTGCTGAACAACACGTGCCCGCACTTCATCGATGCGGGCCTGCAGTTCCTGGGCGCGCCGGTGAAGGACGTCTTCTGCGACCTCAGGTGTGTCAACGGGATCGGCGATGTCGAGGATCACGTGAAGGTGGTGCTGAAGGCCGAGAACGGGCGGGTCTACGACATGGAGGTCTCCAGCGCCTGCAAGTTCGAGGAGCCGAAGTGGACGGTCCTGGGGACGCACGGCACGCTCGTCTCCGACGGCACGACCAGCCGGATCGAGTGGTTCGATCCGCGGAAGCTGGGCAGGCTGCCGGTTGTCGAGACGCCGCATCCCAAGCGCAAGTACGGAAACGATGACGTGATCCCCTGGCAGAGCGAGGAAGCGCCCTCGGTGGGACCGAGCCTCGGCGACTTCTACGACAACGTCTGGGCGGTCCTGCGGGAGCGCAAGCCGATGATCGTGACGCCCGAGCAGGCGCTGGAGGTCGTGCGGGTGACGCAGTGGGCGAAGCGCGTGAGCGGGTACGGCCGCTGACGGGTGACCGAATCTTCGCCAGGAGGAACCGACGATGGCAGATACGTTCGACGTGACGGTCATTACCTGCAACGCGGCGGGCGGTAAGCCGGCGCGAGAGAGCGACCCCCGCGTGCTCGGGGCGGTTCTGGCGTCTTACGAGCCGGACTTCATCGTCCTGCAGGAACTGACCGTGTGCCGGTGCGGGGACGTGACCTGCCTGGACACGCTCGGCACGCTCAACAGCTTCGTCGGCCTCGCCAAGGATGGTAGTGGACGCCGGTATAAGGCGTTGTACCGGGCGTCCGTGGACACGCAGCGTCACCGGGTCAACCCCAACAAGATCATGCCCGACGGGCGCGGCCCCAAGTGGCAGCGCGAGCCGTTCGTGGGGCACCAGTTTGCCGCCCAGGGCAACGGGTTCCTCGTGCATCCGCGCTGGAAGACGGGCCGGCTGCAGGTGGTACCCCTCTTCACCCCTCCGAAGTTCCAGGGCGACCGGGACACGGAGCCGCGCGAGCTGCTGCTGCTACGGGTGTCGCGGCGAGATGACCCGACCGTGTGCCTCCGGATGGCCTGCACGCACCTGACGACCACGGTGCGGGAGCACAAGGACGAGGCAGAGTGCGGGGACGCAGAGCGGATGCGCCAGGAGCAGGCAGCCAAGGCCGCCAGGGCTCTCAGCCCGATCATCGAGTCCGGGGAACGCGTGCTCCTGGGTGGTGACTTCAACTCCGAGAGCGAGTCGGCTGAACTGGCGCCGCTCCGCGACCTCCGGGCTCTCGTGCCGGCGACGAAACGGTGCCCCGACCACCACAAGGACCTGGGCACCCACATCCGGCGCAGCAGGTTCATCGACCTGATCTGGGCGGGACCGAGACGGCAGGTGAAGGTCTTGGAGTGCCGGCTGCTGGTGGGTGACACGCTGGAGGCGGCGACCGACCATCGCCCCGTTCTGGCGCGGTTGCGGTTCACGCTGTAGGGCCGGGAGGCCTCAGCGGCTCCGCTCGGCGGCGATCAGGGCGAGGGCCTGCGTCTCCTGCGCGTCGAGTTGCTCGAACAGCGGGCCCTCGCGGAGGTCGAAGGACCGGCGCGGGCGGCCGTCGTCGGTGGCCCGGGAGCCGTTGTGCAGGCACCAGCCAGCGGCACCCCCGGCGACCGCGCCGCGGTAGTCGGTCAGGAAGTCCTGCGCGGTTGGCGGCCACGTCCCCCAGTCGCGCCGGAACGGCTCCTGGTAGTGCACCGGCACGACGCGGCCGAGGGCCTGCATTCCGGCGAGGTAGTCGCGAGTCTTCGCCTCGGTCTCGGCGGGCGAGCCCGCGTGGCGCGGCCGATGCGGCGCGAGGAAGTCAACCCCCACTTCGACGATGTACCGACGGAGGTCGCCCGGCGGGATGTCGCCGGCGTGGGAGGCTGTGACCAGGCGGTCCGGATCGAGGCGCCGCGCAAGCTCGCGCAGGGCCTGCAGCTCCTCGAAGCTCGTGTGACGCTGGTCCTGGATGTTGCGCTCGTTCGAGAGGTCGAGGTACCAGTTGCGGAGCGGTTTGAGTTCGGTCACGAGCGTCTCGACGGCCCGCCGGTGCTCCTCGTGCTTCGCCAGCCGTGACGGGCCCGTCACGCCGTTTCCGCGTGAGAGGGTCACATCCACCACCATCCCCCGCGCCTCGCAGTCCTCGACCAGGCGCTTCAGCCGCTCCAGCCCCTCCGGCCGCGAGCCGCCGTCAGGGTTCACGGCGGAGATCTCGTTCTCGAAGGCCCCCCACGTCGCCCAGAGCCGCAACCAGTTGAGTCCGTGCTGCGGCATGGCGTTCAGGTCGGCGCGGAGCGTTTCCTCCGAGGCGCCCAGGCCGCCGTAGTAGCTGACCCCGTAGAGGAATGTCGGCTGCCCGTTGAGGGTGAACCGGGTGCCGTCAACCGCGAGTACGGTGTCGCTCACGGCCGGGCCTCCGAAGATCGTGAGTAGGACAGCGTAGCCCATGGCGTGGCTCCAGGAGGTCATGGGGCGCCCAGGTCGGCAAGGGCTTCGCGCAGCGCGTCGACGGCCTGCACCTCCTCGGCCTTCACCGCCTCGATGAGAGCGGCCATCTCCTCCCGTCCCGCGGGGTCCTCCAGAGCGGCCTCCATCGCCTTCACCATCGCCATCCAGTCGCCCGGCGCACCCCGCTCAAAGGCGGTGTAGACCGCGCGGAGGCGGTTGACCTCCGCGGCATAGTGCTCCGCAGCCACCGGGAAGGCCTCATGCACCGCGGCGTAGTCCTGGAAGAACCTGGCCGCCGCCTGCCGGGAATCGACGAGGGTGCGGACGGCGTAGAGGGTGATCTGCACGTCGGTCGGGGTCCCGGCGGCATCGGGCCCCGCCCGCAGCGTCTCGGCCCACGCATCGTAAGCCGCCAGACCGAACAGATGCTGCCCGCAGAGCTTGTTGTCCAGCGGCCAGTCGGCGTACATCACGGCACGCTCCAGAATCAGCGGCAGGTCGAGCTCCGGCAGCGGCGCCCCGGGGTCGCACCACAGCAGGAGAACCTCCTGGGGCGGGCGCTTCAGCGGGGGCGGCGCCGTCGGCACGGAGAACTCCATCGTGTCATACTCGGGCGTCGCCTTGGCGAAGTCGCGCATGTACAGCTCCCAGGTGTCGGGGTCATGGCCGAGGATCACCCGGGCGCCGAGGGTCCAGCCTCGCCACGTGAGACAGGGCCGCCCCTCATCGAGGCTGGCGCTGATGGTGGCGTACGCTGCGGCGTCGTAGGTGTGCGAGCGCCACTCGATCCGCGCCCCGATGGCCTCCGTGGCGGTCCGGAAGTGGTCCTGAGGCGTCAGGTCGATCGCCGCATAGTCGTAGGCGCCCGGCAGCCACCCGAACTGGAAGGCGTTGCCGGAGGCGACCATCAGCTCCTCGTAGGACACGGGACAGCCCATCGCCTGGAGCGCCGACCACAGGGGCGCCATCTGCTGGGAGCCCCGGCCGTCCTCATAGCTGAGCCGCGGGCCGCCCTCGATGATGACCGGCTCCGCGCGCCCGGTGACGGAGCAGAACGCAAGGCAGACCGCGATGACCGACCGCTCCATCTCGTCCCTCCAGGCCGAGTCGAACCCCGGGTGGCGCGCCAGTGCGGCGTCACTCGTGATTCTGGCAGTCGCCGTTGGTC
>VGFB01000600.1 GCA_016869015.1 Armatimonadota bacterium | reverse complement strand
CCCGGCCGCCCCGGAGGTCTTCGCCATCTGCATCAGCGAGATGAGGCTCTCTTGCATCCGCGCGCCCCCGGAGGCGCAGAACACCACCGTCGCCAGCCGCTCATCCGCCGCCCGCTCGAGGAGCCGCGCCACCTTCTCGCCCACCACGTACCCCATGCTCCCGCCGAAGAAGGCCAGGTCCATGACCCCCAGCGCCGCCGGCTCGCCCTCGATGGCCGCCCGACCCGCGAAGAGACCCTCGGTGCGACCCGTCTCCTCCTGGGCCTTCGCCAGCTTCGCCGGGTACTCCGGGAAGCCCAGCGGATCGACCGGGGCCACGTCCGCGTCCCACTCCTCGAGGGTGCCGGCGTCGGCGGTGGCCGTCAGGCGCTCCTCCAGCGAGAGCCGGAAGTGGAAGCCGCAGTGGTTGCAGACCTTCAGCAGCTCGATGTCGCGCGTATAGAGCAGCTGGTGACAGGACGGGCAGTCCTCCCAGAGATCGGCGGGGATCTCGTCGGACGCGTCCGGCCTGCCCCGTCGGAAGAAGCGTGGCGACACGTTTGCCCTCCGGCGGCTCTCCACCCACCAACGGTGGCCGCCCCTCGCACGTTCCGCGCAGGTCCTTCCTATTCCTCTGCCGAAACACGGCCCGAGCTGCCGACCTGCGGAGTTGTGGAGCCCGGCGCCGGTTACGGGCCGGGGCTCCCAACCCCCAGCGGCACCCTCCGGGAGGTCAGACGATGGGCGTCGACGAGCTGCGGAAGGCCATCGACGAGCTGCGGCAGGCCATCGACGAGGCGGACCAGCAGATCATCGCCGCGCTGAAGCGGCGGGCTGAGGCGGCGCGGCGGATCGGGGAGCTCAAGGCCGCCGAGGGTCGGGTGGCCTTCGCCCCGGACCGGGAGGCCGCGATCATGCGGCGCCTGGCCCTGGCGGATGTGGCCCCGCTGCCCAATGACGCCCTGCAGGCGATCTACGTTGAGATCATCTCCGGGTGCCTCGCGCTCGAGCAGCCTCTCCGGGTGGCCTACCTGGGGCCCCAGTTCACCTTCAGTCACCAGGCGGTCGTGGCGCGGTTCGGACGCTCCGCCTGCGCGGTCCCCTGCCCGTCCGTCGACGATGCCATCAACGCCGTCGCCGCCGGGCAGGCCAGCCTGGCGATGGTGCCGGTCGAGAACTCGACCGAGGGGCCTGTCGGAATCACCTTCGACTGCCTGGTGGATCGCGAGCTGCCGGTGGTGGGGGAGTTCTACCTTCCGGTGCATCACACGCTGTTGGGGAAGGGGCCGATGGAGGGCATTGAGGAGGTGTACTCGCACCCGCAGGTCCTGGCGCAGTGCCGCCGGTGGCTGGCGCATAACCTGCCGACCGCGACGCTGGTCCCGGCGTCGAGTTCGGCCGCCGCCGCTCAGATGGCGGCCGAGTCGGAGACCCGCGCCGCGATTGCCCCCGCCGAGGCTGGCCACGCGGGCGGCCTGCGCGTGCTGGCCGAGAACACCCACGACGAACCCGGCAACCGCACGCGCTTCTGGATCATCGGCGGCTCGCCCCCGCCCCCGACCGGTAAGGACAAGACGAGCCTCGCCATCGCCACCCGGCATCGCTCCGGCGCCCTGCACGAGGCCCTCGAGCCCTTCCGGCGCCACAACCTCAACATGACCATGATCCACTCCCGTCCCATGCGCGGACGCACCTGGGAGTACCTCTTCTTCATCGACTTCCAGGGCCACGCCGACGAGGCCGCTGCAGCCCTCGACGGCCTCCGCGAACTGTGCGCCATGCTCAAGGTGCTGGGGAGCTATCCCGAGGCGGACTAGCGCATCTACCGGGGAACATACGCGCCATGGTTGTTGCCCGTACCTGGGAGCGCGGGGCTTCCAGCCGGCTGGCCTGGGCCGGGGTGGCTCTGTGGTGGCCGCTGTTGCCGTACGGTTGCCGTTCCGTGCCTGCGGGTCGCCCGACCCGCGCCGTCGCCGTTGTCGTCCGCGCGTAGCGCGTCGGCCCGAAGGGCCGCTTAGTGCCCTGTCAGCCGTGAAGCCTTGGGTCGTCGTGGGTCGGCTCACCAGAGCCGACAGAGCCTTCAGGTCAATGCCGGACGGCGTCGGCTCTGGTGAGCCGACCCACGACGACAAACGGCAACTGCCAGAACCACGGCGGACAGACCACTAGCTGGACTTGAGTTGCGCGCGGATCTCGTCGACCTTCTCGACGGCGGCGTCGCACTGGTCGCTGTCGGCCCACTCGCCGAGGTTGCGAATGCGGTTCTTGAGGTTGCGCTGCTGCTCGATGAAGCGGGAGATGTTGAAGGCGCGCTCGACTTGCACCGGGTCGTCGGTCAGCTCGCCGCCCCCGGCGAGGTACGCATCCAGCTCATCGGGGTTGATCGACGCCAGGGCGTGATCGGCCTCTTCGGCCGCCTCAACGTCGGCCATCGCCCCGACCGACCGCTCCTTCTTCTTGGGCGCCCCGCGCCGCTTCTGGCGGGTGGTGTCCTTGGTCATGCCCACCGCCGCCGCCGCCAGCTTCACCATGGCCGCCGTGCAGGTCTGAAGCCGGCGCGTGACCAGCAGGGAGCAGCGGTCGGTCGTGTAGTCGATGGTGTCCTGCCAGCCCCGCATGAGGAAGCTCATGAGCGTCGCGGGCAGGAAGACGATCTGCAGCAGCGGGTTGAGGCTGCGGACGGCCGTGATGGCGAGGTCGACGGCGACGTGACCGCTCTTGAGGTGCCCGAGTTGCTTGGCGAGAGCGGCGGCGAGCTCCTCGGGACGCAACACCTCGATGCACCGGTTGCTCATGATGATCGAGCCGGCCTTGCCCGGAACGGCGTACAGGAACGGGGCGTCATCGTCGATCAGGAAGAGATCCGGCTGCTTCATGCACAGCAGCAGCGAGGCGTCCTTCATCAGCTTGTGGAGCTGCGGCTGGTTGGTCGGGGCGACCTTCGCCCGCAGTCCGGCCCTCTTCAGCTCCATCCTGCGCGGTCGCGCGGAGAGGTAGTTGAGGCCGACCGTGGTGAGGGCCGGGTAGAGCAGCAGGATGATCCAGACCTGATGCTTGCCGTAGAGGAACTGGCCGACGTTGGGCTTGAACGCCTCGTAGGCCGTGACGCCCCCCAGGATCAGGAACACCGCCCAGATCCCCCCGATGGCATACAGGAAACCCAACTTCTCGCCGGGGTACTGGTAGTCCCGGACCTCGAGAACGGTCTTCTTACGCTTCGGGGTCTTGCCAATTCGAGCCACGTTAGCCGTCACCACCCTCGCGGTCGCTAGGGTCCGCCAGAAGGCGGACATGCAAGCGCAGGTCTTCCCGCCCGCCCTGAACGGTCACTTCGAGGCCGTCCAGGCGGATCGTCTCGCCCGCCGCCGGGATGCGGCCGATCCTCCCCGCCACGTAGCCCGAGATCGTCTCGTGCCCGTCGCCCGGGATGTCGGACCCGAGCGCCTCGTTGACCTGCCCGATGCGGGCCTTGGGGTCCACCAGCGCCTCATTCGCGCTCAGGCGCCGAATCTCCTCGCCCGGCGTGTCGTGCTCGTCCTCGATCTCGCCGACCAGCTCCTCCAGGATGTCCTCGATGGTCACGATGCCTTCGGTCCCGCCCCGGTCCCCGATGATCACCGCGAAGTGCACCTGCCCCTCGCGCATCTGCCGCAGAACCTCATCCAGCGGAGTCGTCTCGGCGATGGTCAGCGCGTCACGCATGAGCGTGCCCGCCGTCTTCCCGTCGCCTCCACCGTCACGCAACTCCCGCAGGAGATCGTTCGCGTACAGCACGCCCACCACCCGATCGATGTTCCCTTCGTACACCGGAATACGCGAGAAGCCCGAGTCCTGGACCGCGCTCAGGGCCTCATCGACGGTCGCCGAGGCGTCGAGGGCGACCACATCCACACGAGGAACCATGATGCGGCGCGCGGAGGTCTCGGCCATGGCCAGCGCCGTGTCGAACATCTCCCCCTCATCGGCCTCGAGAACCTCCT
>VGFB01000599.1 GCA_016869015.1 Armatimonadota bacterium | reverse complement strand
TGCGGCGTCTTCCTCGAAGGGCCGGCCGCCGCGCCCGACGGCACCATCTACTTCACGGACGTCACCGGAAGCCACTCCGACCCACGCTACATCGGCGACGAGCCCATCGAGCAGCCGGTGCTCGGCGTGTACCGCGTGGACCCCGACGGCTCGCCCCACCTCCTCACCGCCGACCTGGGCAAGCCCAACGGCGTCGCGCTCTCCCCGGACGAGAAGACGCTGTACGTGGCCAGCGTCGGGAAGTCGGAGACGGCGCCGCTCCCCGAGCCCGTACCCACGCGCAGCGCGCTGGAGGCCATCACGGCGTACGACCTCCACGAAGACGGCTCGCTCACCTTCCGGAAGACCCTCGTGGATTTCATGGCGCCCCGGGGGAAGCCGGAGACCAACGGGCCCGACGGGATCGACACCGACACGAGCGGCAACATCTGGGCGACGCAGGGGAACTGGAAGGCGGTCGTCGTCTTCGACCCCGACGGGAACGAGCTGGGAAGGATCGAGCTTCCCGAGGGCGCGGCGAACCTGGAGTTCGGGCGCGGTGCGGAGGCCGACTGGCTGTACATCACAGGGCGGACCGGCCTGTACCGGGTGAGAGTGAAGGCCCGGGGGTGGCACGCGGCGGAGCGGTAGCCCGCGCCGCCCACCGAGGGCCTTGCCCCCGCCCCCGGCGGGGACGCAATGTTCCTGGTGTCAGAGGGGCCTGGTTCCCAGTCAGCGGGGGCGTGAAGCCCCACGAAGCCCCTTCCGGGAACGCAGTCTGCACACCTCCTCACCCTCCTGCCCGGAAGGCGGCGCGCTCCTGCGCGATTCGGCCGACCGGACCCCTCGTCATCAGTCTCTCGCAGGAGGAGTGCGATGCAGATCCACGGTTGTACGAGACCATTCCTGGGGTTGGCCCTCGCGGCTGCGCTGGCCGCCGCCGGGCCGAGTCCCGGCGCGGCGCAGGCGCAAGCGACGGGAGCGATCCTGGGCAGAGTCACCGATGCGGCGACCGCGCGCCCGATCCAGGGCGCGCAGGTTTCCTTGGTGGGCACGCAGCGCGGCGTGATCACCAGCCAGACCGGCGACTTCCAGATCTCGGGGCTGGCGCCGGGCCAGCACCGCGTGCGCGTCCAGTACCTGGGCTACGCCACGGCGGAGACCACGGTTCAGGTGACCGGCGGCGGGAGCGCCGCGCCGACGTCCAGCTCACCCAGGCCGCCATCGACCTGGCCGGGGTGGTGGTGACCGCGCTGGGCCAGACGTCGCAGCAACGAGCGCTGGGCACCGCCCAGCAGACGGTGCAGGGCGTCGAGATCGCCCAGACGCAGCGGGAGAACTTCATCAACGCGCTCTCGGGGCGCATCGCCGGCGTGGAGGTGAACAGCAGCTCCGGCGTGCCGGGAGCGTCCACGTCCATCGTGATCCGGGGCGTCAGCTCGATCAGCGGCAGCAACCAGCCGCTCATGATCGTGGACGGCCTTCCCGTGGACAACAAGACGATGAGCACGGGCGTGATGGCCTCCGACGCCGGCGGCTCCCTCACCGGGCTGAGCAACCGGGGCGTGGACTTCACGAACCGGGGCTCGGACTTCAACCCGGAGGACATCGAGTCGGTCACCGTTCTCAAGGGCCCCGAGGCCGCGGCCCTCTACGGGATCGACGCGGCCAACGGCGCCATCGTGATCACCACGAAGCGCGGCAAGGCCGGCACGGCCGGGCTCGAGTACAGCAACAGCGTCCGCGTCGAAGCCACGCGCGGCCGTCCCGAGGTCCAGCATACGTACGGGCCGAGCGCCGTCGGGAGCACCACGTTCCTTTACTTCGGCACGCCGTACCCGTCCGGGACGCGGTTCTACGACAACATCGACGGCTTCTTCCAGACGGCGGTGACGCAGAAGCACAACCTGGCGTTCAGCGGGGCCACCACCGACTCCAAGCTCAGCTACCGGGTCTCCACGAGCGTCACGCAGCAGGACGGCGTCATCCCCGGCTCCCGCTACGACCGGTACAACGTGACGGGCTCGTCGCGGGCGGAACCCACGTCCTGGCTGACCACGGACGTGTCGCTGCAGTACAGCACGGACGCCAACGACCAGCCGTTCAAGGGGAACTACGGCCCGCTCCTGGGCCTGCTCACCTGGCCGGACACGATCAACGCGAAGGACTTCCTCACGCCGGCCGGAAGCCGGAAGCGGCTCACGAGCCTCGCCATCTCCTCCGAGATGGACAACCCGTACTTCAGCATCCGGAAGAACGTCAACACATCGAAGACGAACCGGCTCGTCGTGAACGTCGGCCTCACGCTGACGCCGCTCTCCTGGGGGCACCTGAAGACCAACATCGGCGTCGACAACTACTCGAGCTGGAACCAGCTCGTCCGCCATCCCGAGAGCGCGCTCGGCTACACGTTCAACGGAGTCCTGGACGAAACCGACGACATGACGCGCAACCTCAACGCGCAGACCATCTTCAACGTCAACCGCAGGCCGGTCTGGAAGGACATCGGCGTCAGCGGGTTCCTGGGACACCAGGTCTCCGAGATGAAGTCCACGTACACGTCCCTCAAGGGACAGGACTTCCTCGACCCGAACTTCGTGTCGATCAACAACACGAACTCCCGGGTCAGCATGACGACGATCCGGCAGCGCCGCTTGGTGAGCGCGTTCGCGCAGGCCACGCTCGACTACAAGTACTATCTCTACCTCACGGTCTCGGGACGGAACGACTGGACGTCCACGATCCCGAAGGGCGCGAACTCGTTCTTCTACCCGAGCGTGTCGGGCAGCTTCGTGTTCTCCGACGCGTTCCCGAGCATCGGCCGTTTCATGACCGGCAAGCTCAGGGGCGCCTGGGCCGAGGTCGGCAAGGACGCCCGGCCCTACGCCTACCGCCCGGCGCTCGAGTTCAAGACGACTTCCTACGGCGGCTTCGGCTACGGCTTCTGGGGTCCGAACCTGGGGCTCAAGCCCGAGTTCGCCCGCTCCTACGAGATCGGCGCCGAGCTCGGCTTCCTCGACAACCGCCTGGGCGTGGACGCCACGTACTACCGGAAGCAGACGCGCGACCAGATCGTCGAGAACATCCGAGGCAGCTACGCGACCGGGTTCATTCTCTTCAACCTGAACGGCGCCAAGACGAGGAACGAGGGCGTCGAGGTCACGCTGCGCGGGACGCCCATCGAGCGGCCCGACTACTCGTGGGACGCGACGGTGAACTACACCCGCGCGAGAGGCAAGGTGATCTCGCTCCCGGCCGCGCTCCCGGAGTCCTACAACGCGGACACGTGGCTCGCCGGCAACGTGCGGAACGGCACCATGCCCGGTAAGTCCACGATGTCGCTCACCGGCCAGTTCTACCTCCGGGTGGACTCGGCCAACGGCGGGCACAAGGGCGAGCTGCTCATCGACCCCACCACCGGCCTTCCGCTCCGGTCGTCCAACTTCATCGACGGCGGCTACGACCGTCAGCCGGACTTCCTCGTCGGGATCACGAACCGCTTCCAGTACAAGCGGTGGTCGCTCGACTTCCTCGTCGACATTCGCAGGGGCGGCGACGTCTTCAACTACACCGAGTACTACCTGACCGCCCGGGGCCTCACCAAGCGGACGCTCGACCGTGAGACGCCGCGGGTGATCAAGGGGGTGCTGCGTGACGGGAAGGAGAACACCGCGAATCCGACGGTCAACACGATCGTGGTGGTGCCGGCGGTGCAGACGAACTACTACACCGGCATCAGCGAGGAGCTGTTCATCGAGAAGGACATCAACTGGCTGAGGTTCAGGGACGTCACGCTGCGCTACACGTTCCCGGACGGGTTCATGCGCGCACGGCGCGCGAGCGTGTACGTGACCGCAACCGACCTCTTCCTGATCACGAACTACTCGGGCCTGGACCCGATCGTGAACGGCAACACCGCGGCGGTCGGGGGCTCCGGCGGCATCGGCGTCGACTACGGCAACTTCGCCATGCCGCGCGGCCTCAACTTCGGCTTCAGC
>VGFB01000598.1 GCA_016869015.1 Armatimonadota bacterium | reverse complement strand
TGCGGACCACGAAACAAGGGCCGCGGGTCAGGGGGCGCCGGCGCCCCCCGCCGTTGCCAAAGGACATCCTGGTAGATCTGTTCCACAAGGCGGGCGGTCTGCTCCGGCCGGAAGTGCGACTCGACGCGCAGTCGCGCGGCCTGCCCCAGCCGCCCCGCCAGCTCGCGGTCCTTCAGCACCTGCACGACGCGGTCGGCGATCGCGTAGGTGTTCCTCGGGGGCGCCAGCAGGCCGCTCTCGCCATCGACGATGAGCTCGGCCGGGCCGCCCGAGCGCACGGCAACCACCGGCCGCTGCAGCGACATCGCCTCCATGATGGCCCGGCCCAGGGGCTCATCATCGGTGCAGTGCACGAAGACATCAAGCGCGGAGACGACGTCGGCGATGTCGGAGCGGTGTCCCAGGAAGTGCGTGATGCGCCCGATGGCCAGATCCTCCGCGTACGCCTTCAGCTCCGCGGTGTAGTGGGGGTAGTCGTGGAAGAGATCGCCGCCGATGATGAGGAGGCGGGTGTTGGCCGCGCGAGCTGCGACGTCGGCTCCCACGCTGAGGAACCGGGGCCAGTTCTTCCAGGGAACCAGCTGCCCCACGCCGCCCACGAGCAGGGCGTTGTCCGGCAAGCCCAGCTCGGCCAGCAGCTTCGCTCGCGACGGCCGCGGGGCGAAGGCCTCGGTGTCGACGCCGTTGTACACGACGCGGGTCTTGTCGGCCGCCCGGCGGTCCATCTCCACCAGTCGCGCCGCGACGGCCTTGGAGATGGCGACAATCGCATCGGCCTGCCGGATCAGCCGGCGCGTCACGGGGCGCGGCAGCCGGAGGTCGCGGACGTGCCAGATCAGCGCGGCTCCGTCCCCGGCCGCGCGCCCGGCGGCCAGCGCGGAGGAGAGGCTGTTGGCATGGATGATGTCGACCCGCTCCTCCCCCACATGGGCCGCGATCTTCTCTGCCCCGCGCCTCAGGTCAACGTACTGGCGGACCAACCGGAGGGGGTTGCCCGACCGGCGGAGCCGGGGATGCTCGAGGAACACCACCTCAATGTCCATCGCCCGCAGCTGCTCGACCAGCGGCCCCGGCGCCGGCACGCCGATCACCGGCCGATACACGCCCGTGTCCAGGTGAGTGAGGAGGCTCAGCAGGCTGGCCTCCGCGCCGCTCATCCGCGACACATGGTTCAGGTACAGGATCTCGGTCTTGCGTTCCGGCGGCATGGCGGCGTTCGGGTCTCGAGTTACGGGTTTGGGGACTGGAGTCTGAAGTCCGCCGTTCACGGCCGTCGAACCGGGTTCGAGAGGCGACCCACCCCCTCGATCTCGACGTGAACGACATCCCCCTCCTCTAGGCACCACTCCACCGGCGGCACGATCCCCGTTCCCGTGGTGAGAACGGTTCCCGGGGGAATCGGGTTGTCGCGGGTGAGCCACGCGGCCAGCTCGTCCACCCTCCGGCGCATGAGGGCGGTGTTCGTCCGGCCCTCCCAGCGCTCGCCGCCGCGCTCGATCGTGCACGTCACCATCAGCTCGTGGGGGCCGGGGACCTCGTCGAGCGTCGTGAGGCCGGGCCCGAGGGCGCAGCTGCCCCGGTAGATCTTGGCCTGCGGGAGGTAGAGCGGGTTCTCGTACTCGATGTCCCGCGCCGTCACATCGTTGCAGCACAGCAGCGCCATGACCTCGCCCCGCGCGCCGAGCACCACGGCCATCTCGGGCTCCGTAGAGGTCTGACGGGAGTCGTGGCGGATCGCGATCGGTTCGCCGGGCCCCACACAGCGCGCCGCCGTGGCCTTGAAGAAGAGCTCGGGGCGCTCCGCCTCGTACACCCGCGTGTAGACCGTCTCGCCCGCGCCCTTGTCGTAGCGGGTTGCGGTGCGCTGGTAGGTGATCCCGGCCCCCCAGACCTCGGGCGGCTGCACGGGCAAGGCGAGCCCCGCCTGACCGGGCGCCGGTGCCCGCTCGAGGTCGCTCAGGGCATGGCGGGCGCCTTCCCCCTGGGCGACGGCCCCCCGCGCAACCTCAGCGAGGGGGAGGTTGAGCTCGCAGGCCCGCTCGACCAGGCGCAGCGCGCTCGGGAACGCGTCCGACGTGACGTCCACCACGTCGCCGCCCTCCACCACGCCCACGCGCAACTCACCGGTAGCCGTCCGGAAGCTGACGATTCGCATCGGGACTGCACACCCCCTGGGGATGGGTTGGCACAGGGGCAGCGGGTTGCGGCGGCCCCCTCTTCGCCCTCGGGAGGCCGGGGCCCTGCCGGAAGAAGAAGGACAACGCCTCGGCCTCGTTGAAGTGCGATGGGTCGGGTGATCCCCCGGGTCTCAGGAGCGCCGCCGAATGGGCGAGCACTTCCGCGAGTTGCTGCAGAACGCCGGCGTCCCGCCGCTGGCCATCGTGGCCCTTCTCTCAGCCCTGCCCATCAGCGAAGTCCGTGGCGGCATCCCCGCCGGGTTCATCCTGAACCTGGACCTGTGGAAGACGCTCCTTGTCGCGATCCCCAGCAACATCCTGGCGGTGGTCCCGGTGATCCTGTGGTTCAACCCGGCGGCCCGGTACCTCGAGAACAAGCCCGTCGTCGGTCGGCTCATCCAATGGCTGTTGCGCCGGGCGCGGAAGCGCGAGGACATGGTGCGCAAGTACGGCGTCCTGGCGATCACCATCTTCATCGCGATCCCCCTGCCCATGACCGGCGCCTGGACGGGCTCCATGATCGCCGCCGTGTTCGGGCTGGACGTCTGGCGTTCGATGGCGTGCGCGTTCCTTGGCGTGTGCATCGCCTCGGTGATCGTGACGCTGGCCTGTTTGGGGGTCGGCGGCTTGGCCGGGGCGTTCGCGATCCCTACCTCAGGCGGGTAGTCCCGCCGGGAGGAGCGGGCCATGCCGGACCCCTCGAAGCTCGGTTACCTGGCCGGCCTGGGCTTTGGCGCGTGGAAGCCGAAGGACGTGGCCCGCTGCCTCGCCGAACTGGGCTACTCGGCGGTCGAGTGGACGCTCGCGCACTTCGATCCCCGAACGCACTCGGACGCTGAGCTGGCGGAGCTCATGGAGGCGACGCGGGAGGCCGGCTTGACGGTCTCCGAGGTGGTGGTGCAGCAGGACTACGTGACGCGCGATGAGGCGGCTCGCGCGGATCGGGTGACGCACACGATCGAGTGCCTCGAGGCCGCGGCGCGCCATGGCGTGGAGACGCTGAACCTCTTCAGCGGACCGGCGCCGTGGGATCCGAGCGCGCCGACGCTGGGTCGGGACATGCCCGAGGGCGAGGCCTGGGACCTCGTCTTCGCCGCCTTCGACGAGCTGGTGCCGGCCGCTGAGCAGCGACAGGTGAAGCTGGCCGTGGAGGCGGTCTTCGGCATGACGGTCCGCGACTATTACACCACGCTGCCCCTGCTGGCGCGCTACCCGTCGGCGTGCCTGGGGCTCAACTTCGATCCGTCGCACTACGCCCTCTACCGGAACGACATCCCCTACGCCGTGCGGCAGTGGGGTGAACGCATCTTCCACGTGCACCTGAAGGACTGCGTCGGCGTCCCCGGCGGGCTGCCGGGGGAGACCTTCACCTTCCCCCTGCTGGGCGAGGGCACGGTGGACTGGCCGGCGTTCCTTGCGGCGCTGGACGCAATCGGGTACGCGGGGTACATGAGTGTGGAGTTCGAGGCCTTCACGTACTACCGCACGGTGCTGGGGAATGACCCGGTCCGGGCGGCCAGACTGTCGATGGAGCAGTGCCGGGCGCTGCTCGGGGTGGGTTCGTGAGTCCTGCGTCGGTTCTCTGGGTCGTCTCGATGGGCGCCTTCACCCTGGCGACGGCCGTCTGGATCGTCGCGGTCGTCGATTGCGCCTACCGGCGGTACCCGACCGCAACCGAGAAGTGGGTCTGGCTGGCCGTCACACTACTGGGCCACTGGCTGGGCGCGCTCATCTACTGGTTCGTCGGACGCGAGCACGGTACGCTCGAGACGAGTTGACGCGCCGCACCACGGCAAGAGGCT
>VGFB01000597.1 GCA_016869015.1 Armatimonadota bacterium | reverse complement strand
AGATGGCGATGGCGGCCGTCGGTCTCGCCGCGTCGCTCCTCGCCGGCCGCTACATGGACGCCTTCCGCTCCGGCGGCGAGCAGACCGGTTTCACCACGATCTTCCTGGTCGCCGTTCTGTTCGGGGCCGGCGCCATCGTCGCCTGGGCATGGGTGCCCGAGCCGCCGCCCGGCGTGGCCCGTCCCGAGCCCGCCCTCCGACTGCTCAGCTTGCCTTGGCGCAACACCGCCGTCCGCAACCTGACCCTGTTCGTCGGCGTCCGCACCGCGGCCGTCATGGTGGCCGCCCCGTTCTTCACCGTCTACATGCTCAGGCACCTGGGCATCCACTACAGCCTGATCGCCATCCTCTCCGGCGCCTCGACCATCGCCATGATCGCCGCCAACCCCGTCTGGGCCTATCTGGCGGACAAGTTCGGCTATCGGCCCGTCCTCCACATCTCCGCCTTCGGCCTGGGCTTCGTGCCGGTCGCCTGGTTCTTCACGACCCGCGGCAACTACCTCTTCCTCACCCCCGCGCTCATGCTCTGGGCCGGGGTCATGGCGGCCGGCGTCATCCTCGCGCAGTTCAACCTGCTGGTCAAAGTGGCTCCCGAAGAGCACCGTTCCGTCTACATCGGCTTTCACTCCGCCGTCGTCAGCGCCGCCTCGGCCGTGGGGGCGATGGTCGGCGGCGCCCTGGGGGATGCCTTCGAACGCGTCACCCCACTCGGGTTCCACGGCCTGGAGCTCACCAGCCTCCACCTGGTCTTCGTCGTCTCCGCCGTCGGGCGCTTCGGGTGCCTGCTCCTCCTGCGACGGGTCCCCGAGCCGCGCGCGACCTCCGCCCGCACCCTTCTCGACCGCGTGAGCAGCGGGCATACTCTCGCCACCGCCTGGGGCCTCTACCGCATGGCGCACGCGCGGGATGCTGCCGTGAAGGCCGATTCCGTCCGGGCCCTGGGTATCGCGCACAGCCGGCTGGGCCTCGAGGAGCTGATCGCCTCGTTGAGCGACAGCGACCGGTACGTCCGCCGCGAGGCCGCGCGCGCCCTGGGCGAGATCGGGGACCCCCGGGCCGTCCGCCCCCTGATCGAGCGCGTTCAGGACGAGGCCAGCGGCATCTCGCTGGACGCCCTCGAGGCGCTGGGCCACATTCCAACCGCCACCAGCCGCGACTTCCTGATCGCCCAGCTTGGCTCGGCGCAACCCGCCGTGCGCGAGGTCGCGGCCACCGGCTTGGGGGTCATGGGGGCCCTGGACGCGGCCGAGCCGCTCCGGCGGCTCCTCGATCGGGAGTCCTACCCTACCGTCGCTCTGGCCGCCGCGCGGGCGCTGGGGCGGACAGCCGGGCCTCAGGCGCTCGAGCCGCTGCGAGAGCTGCTCAAGCGCGTCGACAGCGACCTGACTCGCCGCGAGCTGACCACTGCGCTGGGCGACCTCATCAGCCGCCCCGGGCGCCTCTACAAGCTCCTGCAGGCCGACCCCATGCGTCAGGACGAGACCGTCGAGCGGGTCCTCCGCCGCTGTCGCCGACACATGGCGCACCTGCGCGGCCTGACGCGTCCCGACCGGCAGTACGCCGGCCGTGAGCTGGGGGAGGCCTTCGAGGCCTTCGTCCGCGACGACTACCGCGCCATGCTGCAAGTCCTCCTGCACGTGGGCACCCGGGCGCTGAAGCTTGCGCTGTCGACGCTGTCGCCGGAGCCCGCGGCGCGCACCGTCCGCACCCTCCTGGCCGACGACGAACGCCTGCACGCGAGCTACACCCTTCTCGCCGGGATCGCCCTCGATGCGCTTCGGGGAACGGTGCCGCGCGAAGACGCCCTCCTCGCTCTGGTGGCCTTCCAGGTGCTCATCTACCAGCTCGAGCGCCACCTGCGCAGATAGGCGGGCCGGACGGAGCGGTCAGGGGGAGAAGAAGACCCTCGCGGCGGTGCCCTCGAGGATCGCTGCCCGATCGCCGTCGGTGAGGAAGGGCAGGCGGTCGCGGATGAGAGCGAGGCTGTCCCCATAGGTCTCGCTCTGGACCTGATACGGGCAGTCGGTGGCCCACATCATGCGCTCCGCCCCAAACGCCTCCCACACCCGCCGGATGAGGGGAACGAGATCGTCGTAAGGGGCCTTCCCGGCGCCAAGGGCGTAGAACGCGGAGGCCTTCACGACGCAGTTGGGGTGCTCCGCGAGCGCGCAGAGGGCGTCTACGTCGGCGGGCTCGATGGGTCGCCCGGCGCCGATGCGGGCGAGGTGGTCGATGACGAAGGTCGTCGCCGGAAACCGGTCCGCCGCCCGCCCCACGCCGGACAGGAGCGGCACGTCGATCAGCGGGCAGACCGCCATCCCCAGCTCCCCCGCAACGCCGCAGAGGTCCGCGTACTCCGGCGCATCCAGCGGCGGGGTGTCGCCCCCGGCCAGCTGGTACACCCGAAAGCCCCGCACTCCGCCCGCCCGCAACCGCGCCACCCTCTCCGCGAGCTCCGCGTCCGCGTGATCGACGATCGCCACGCCCCGGAAGACCTCCGGGTAACGCGCAATGGCGTCCAGCATGTAGGAGTTGTCTGTCCCGTAGAAGCTCATCTGGATGAGCACGATCCGGTCGACCCCGCACGGCTGCGCGTGAGCGAGAAGCTCCGCAGGCGTGAAGGTCGGCGGCCGCATCTGCTCGACCGCGTAACCCGCCGCGAGCGGATAGCCCGCCAGGTCATCGGTCCAGACGTGCACGTGTCCGTCGATGTAGCCCATCGGGGTGACCTCCTTGGGATGCACCCGGTGCCCGAGTCGGTTGCTCGGACGCGAGCGGGCTTCGAGGTCGGCACGCGGGCTTCCTCCTTGGACCGCAATCGGAGCAGCAGGTCTGGAGCGTGGCGCGGGGAATCCTCCCGCGCGAGGGTTTGCCATGGCTGCCGCCGACGGACGCAAGCTGGGCGTGATCCTGATCGTCGACGACGAGCCGCTGGTCCGCGCGCTGGTGCGCGAGTGCCTGCCGGGCTGGAGCGTCGTCGAGGCGCCCGACGGGGAGGCCGGGCTCGCGAGGGCGCGGGAGGTGCGCCCCGACCTGGTCATCACCGACTGGCAGATGGCGCGGATGACGGGCCCGCAGCTGGTCCGAGCGCTGCGTCAGGACCCATCGCTCAACCAGGTGCCGGTGGTGATGCTGACGGCGCACACGGGCCGGGAGCACCGCGCGGAGAGCTACGAGTCGGGGGCCGACCACTTCCTGCCGAAGGACTTCGCGCCGGCCGAGCTGCAGGCGATCGTCGAGCGGGCGGTTCAGCGGCAGAAGCGCCTGGAGTTCGCCGCGCCCTTGATGCTGGCGCTCGGCGACCGGGTGAGCTCGGGTGACGGGGCGGAAGTCGGCAAGGCCGTCTCACAGCTGGGCGACTTCCAGCAGCAGATGCTGCCCGCGGGCGAGCGCCGCATGGCAGACCTCACCGTGGGGGCGTGCCTCGTGCCGAGCGTCATCGCCTCGGGCGACTTCTACGACTACCTCTCCTGGGACGAGGGCCGCGAGCTCGGGTTCGTGTTGGGGGACGTGTCGGGCCACGGCCTGGCGGCGGCGTACTTCATGGTGATGGTCCGCACCGCCCTGCGGGTGCTGTGTCGACAGCACTGTCGCCTGTCCGAGGCCGTCGAGGCCCTCAACCAGATTCTGCTCGACGAGACGCCGGTGGGCTGGTTCGTCACCCTCTTCTACGGCGTGGCGAACCCTCGCACGGCGGAGTTGCGGTACGTGAGCGCCGGCCACTGCCCGGCCGTGCTCGGCAACGTGCGAGGTGGCTGGCGCCTGCTCGAGCCGACCGGGCCGGCGTTGGGCCTCTTCCCGGGGCGGGCCTACCCGGAAACCGTGATCCGGCTGGAGGAGGGAGCACAGCTGGCCTGCGCCACCGACGGCGTCCTCGATGCCGTCCGGACCCAGGACCTGGAGGCCCGATATGCTTGGGTCCGCAACGTCATGGCCGAGCACGCCGGCGGCAGCGCCCTGGAGATGGCTCAGGCTCTGGTCCGCGGCGCCG
>VGFB01000596.1 GCA_016869015.1 Armatimonadota bacterium | reverse complement strand
TCGCCACCGCGGCCGTCGCCCCAAACACCAGAATCCGCGCCATGACGGCCGTTCGTCTGCGCCGCAACCGGCCCTGCGTCCGCCCCTCCGCAACCATGACGTTCTCGCTCATGTTGCTGCCTCCTCGTCCCGCAACTGCCCGCCGTTCCGGGCGGGCCTGCTGCATCGTCTGCCGCGTCACGCGCTGCCGCGTTGTCGTAGCTCTGCGGCCAGTGTCTCTCCCACTTCGCGAATATCGCCGGCCCCCATCACCAGCACCATGTCGCCGGCCGTCACCCTCGACCCCAGGTCCTCGACGATGGCCTCTTTGGTCGGTAGGAACCGTACGTTTCCCTCGGGTTCCGCCGCCCGCACGGCGTCCGCCAGGCGTTCCCCGGTAACGCCGGGGATCGGGTCCTCGCGCGCCGGGTAGATCTCCGCGATGATGACCTCGTGCGCCCCGTGGAACGCGTGAGCGAAGCCCTCCATCAGCAGCTGGGTGCGGCTGAACAGATGCGGCTGGAACACCGCAATGACCCGCCCCGGCCAGGCGACGCTCGCCGTGTCCAGGGCCGCCCGAATCTCCGTCGGGTGGTGGGCGTAGTCATCGACGACCAACCTCCCGTCGTCCTCGAACAGCACCTCGAAGCGCCGCCCGATGCCCCGGAAGGTGGAGAGGCCCCGGATCGCCGCCTCCGGCGTCACGCCGACCTGCAAGGCCGCCGCGAACGCGGCCGCCGCATTCAGCGCGTTGTGCTCCCCCGGGACCCGCAGGACCAGGCGCCGCCCGTCGCCGTCACCGAAACGCAGGTCAAACGCCGTGCCGGGAGTCCCGCGGATGCCGTACTCCACGTGCTCCACCCGGAAGTCTGCGCCTGCCTGCTTCCCGTAGGAGACGGCTTTCCCCGGCGCGAGCCGCGCCAGCTCCCGCACCTCCGCCGAGTCCGCGCAGTACACCAGGAACCCGTCCGGGCGCCCTTGCGCCACGAACCGCCGAAACGCCTCGCGGAGGTTGTCGAAGGTGTGGTGTTGATCCAGGTGGTCCGGCTCCAGGCTGGTGACGACCTGGGAGCAGCCGGGGTAGTTCAGGAAGCTGCCGTCGCTCTCGCAGGCCTCCAGAACGAAGTGTTGTCCCGCCCCGATCCGATGATGTCCGCCCAGACTCCGCACCTCGGCGCCGACGATGGCCGTGGGGTCCAGCCCGGCCTCCGTGAGCACCGTCGCGATCATGCCCGACGTCGTGGACTTCCCGTGGGTACCGGCCACCGCGATCGGGTGCCGACCTGCCAGCAGTTCGCCCAGCAGCTCGGAGCGGTGCAGCACGCGCAGGCCGCGCGCCCGCGCCGCCAGCAGCTCGGGGTTGTCCGGCCGGATCGCCGTACTACAGATGACCGTCGTCGCGCCGTCCAGCGCCTCCGCGGCGTGGCCGATCCGAACCCGCGCCCCGTGCTCGACGAGCCGCTGCGTGATCGCCGAGGCACGAACATCCGAGCCCGAGACCCCGAAGCCCCGCGCCAGCAGCAGCTCGGCCAGCGGGCTCATGCCCGCGCCGCCGATCCCTATGAAGTGCACCGGTCCGCCGGACGGCTCAAGCACCCGCGTCACCCGCCGGGAGGCGCAAGAATACCCCGCTACCGGAGCCCCTCCTCCCGCGAGCCGAATTGTACCGCCTTCTCCCCCCTTTGGCAACCCACCCCCAGGCTTGCGGCCCCAAACTTCGGTCCCGGCCCTCGGCGCCGGCAGGACGGCTTTCGCCGCGAAGCGAAACCGGTCCGGCGCCGTCACGGTCGCGGCCCTTCCAGCCGTCGACCCCAACTCCGGATCCGGGACTGCCCTCATGACCCATCGCGAACGCGTGCTGGCGACCTTCCGGTTCGAAGCCACGGACCGACCCGCGCGCGACCTGATGGAGCAGCAGGTCTGGCCCGAGCTGCTCGCCTACTTCGAGCGCGAGCACGGGCTGCGGGACCTGTGGGAGATCCTGGCGTTCCTGGACACGGACTTCCGCTGGGCGTGGATGCACTACTCGGGTCCTGCACAACCGCCCCCGACGGAGGCGCTGCCCGAGGGCTGGGGCGGCACCTACTCCGACGCGCTGTATCAGCGGCGGCTGGCCCGCGCGGAGACGGTTGCGGACGTGGAGGCGCAGCCGTGGCCCGATCCGGCGTGGTGGACGCCGCCCGACCTGGCGGCCCTCCGCGCGCAGTGGCCCGATCACGCCCTGGTGATCTCGCCGGGGTGGATGCCGCTGTTCTGCTCGGCGTGCGACGCCTTCGGGATGGAGAACACGCTGGTGAAGATGGCCCTGCAGCCCGCCGTAATCGAAGCCTTCATCCGGCGTCAGCACGCGTTCTACCTGGACATCCTCGCCCGAGCCCTGAAGGCCGCGCAGGGACATGCCGACATCTGTTGGCTCGGGGATGACTACGCGAGCCAGGAGGCGCTGATCATGGGCCCGGAGCGCTGGCGACGGTTCATCAAGCCCGCTCTCGCCGAGCAGGTTCGTGTCGTCCGCGAACACGGGTTGCTGTCGTTACTGCACTCCTGCGGCGCGATCCGCGCGATCATCCCCGACCTGATCGAGATCGGGGTCGACGGGCTGCTGGTCTTCCAGACGTCCGCCGCCGGGATGGACCCCGACTCCATCGCGCGCGACTTCGGCGGCCGCATCGTGTTCTACGGCGGGATCGACTGTCAGCAACTGCTGACCTTCGGCGCCCCCGACGACGTGGAGCGCGAGGTCCGCCGGAACCTGGCCGCTTTCGCCGACTGCGGCGGGTACATCATCGCCAACTCCCACCACTGTCTCGCGAACATCCAGGGCCGGAACCTCCTCGCCATGTGCCGGGCCGCCGCGATCGCCGGCGCGAGCTGACGGACGCCGGAACGGGACAGGCATGCGCGGGGGGACTGGGGCGCCTCGAGAGCAAGGTCCCAGGAAGTTGGGCTCCCGGTGCCAAGATACGGGGGCCTTTGGCCCACATGCTGCGAGCGGCGCGGCGGTAGCCTCCCGATAGGAGCGCATCGGTCGGACGTCGGTGCGCGACGGGAGGGCGGCTGCGATGGAGACGCTTGCGGCGCTGGCGTTCCTCGGGTGCTGTCTGCTGGGGATTCTGGTCTTCCATCTGTACCGGAGGATCGACGAGCTCAAGCGCGAGACCGACGGGACCCGCCGGTACGTCAGCGAGCTGACTGCCTGGGCCTCGCAGATCCACCAGTATCTGAGCGCCCACCGGGTCGCCCCCGCGCCGGAGGCGGTCGAGCCCGCGCGAACCCCGGAGCCTGAACGCGCTCCGGTCGCGGAGCTGCCAAAGCCGTCCGAACCGGAGATGCAGCCCGAACCCCCGCCGGAGCGGCCGGTCAGGGTTCCGCCGGTCGTCACGATCCCCACGCGCCGCGTCGACCATCACCCGCCGCGACCCGCTCCCTCGAGGCCCGTGAAGCCTGCCCCGGCAATGGCGGCGGAAGCGCGGGCTGAGGCGCAGCTCCCGCTGCCGATCCGCCCGGGTCGATCGGATCACGTCGCCCCCTGGCGGCCGCGCCCCGACCTGGAGCTGACCATCGGGACGCGCTGGCTAAGCCGGGTGGGGATGGTCGCAGTGCTGGCGGCATTGGTGTTCCTGGTCTGGTACCTGTACGACCGGGGCGTCATCGTGATCACCCGGGAGATGGTGATCGGCGCAGGTCTGCTGCTGGGCCTGGGGCTGGTGGTTGGGGCGGAACTCGCCCATCGGCGCGGGTACGAGCCGCAGAGCGAGGCGCTGACCGGCGGAGGAGCGGCGACGCTCTACCTGACGTTGTGGGTCGGACTGCACCTGTGGGGCGTCTTCGGGGCGACGGCGGCGTTTGTGGCGATGGCGCTAGTGACGGCCGGAGCGGCCTGCCAGGCGCTCCGCCACGACTCGCAGACGATCGCCGTGCTGGCCTGGGTCGCGGGATACCTGGTGCCGCTGTTCGTCGGCGAGCGGCACGGCGGCGGCTCCGAGGGCTCGGGCGCGTACGGGCTGTTCATCTA
>VGFB01000595.1 GCA_016869015.1 Armatimonadota bacterium | reverse complement strand
CGCGCGGCGCTCCTCGATCAGCAAGAACCCGTTGCGGCCTACTCCTTCGACACGGCCGAGGGCGGGGGCATCCGCGACGACTCCGGCCACGGCTTCTGGGCGCGCGCGACCGGCGCTCTTGACCTCGCGCCCGGGGTCGTCGGCCGCGCGCCCCGGTTCGAGGGGTCGGGGTACCTCGCGGTCGCGGACGACCAACTGCTGCAGTTCCCGCGGCTCACGATCGCCGCCTGGGTGCTGCCCGATCAGCTCGCGGGCCGCTGGGGCGTCGCCGCGAAGCGCACTCGCAACGCCGCCGCGCCTTACGTCTTGGCGCTGCGGAACGGTTCGGTGACCTTCGAGGCCACCGACGTGAAGGGCGCGTGGAGCTACAACGTGACCAGCCCGCCCGTTGTCCCGGAGGGTGAGTGGGCGCACGTCGCGGCGACGTGCGAGGAGGGCGTGGCGGTCAAGCTGTACTGCAACGGCAGGCTGGTCGCCGAGAAGCCCGTCACCGAGCTTCTCTGCGAGACCTCGGACGTGCTCACCATCGGGTTTGAGGCCTGGGGCGGGGCGGACAGCCAACCCGAATCGTCGGGCAACTTCCACGGCCTCATCGACGAGATCAAGCTCTGGTCGCGCGTGCTCTCTCCCGAGGAGCTTGCGGGCGAGCACGCGGCCCTGCGCGATGCGGCCCAGGCGGCGAGCCAACGTCTGGCTGAGGAGGCGGCCGCCCGGGCCGAACGGGCGAGGCTCTTCGCGACGACGACCGTCGCCGACGGCGGCCAGGGGTGGAAGCTGGCCTTCTTCGACGACTTCGAACGCGCGGAGCTCGGGGCGGACTGGAAGACCCTTCGCGGGCGCTGGTCCATCCGCGACGGAGTTCTGGTCTGCGACGAGGTCAGCTTCCTCGGCCATGGCAAGCCCCTCAGGTCGCCCGTCCGCATTGAGTTTGATGCGCGTTCCGCTCACCCCGGCGACCTGACGGCCTTCTGGGGCACGCGCGCGGAGGCGTATGTCGGCGGGTACTTCATCGGTTTCGCCTCCAACGGGAACACGGCCAACAAGATCCTGCGCCTCGGCCAGCAGGTCGCCGTGAACACCGGTCCCCTCGCCAGGCCCAACGAGTGGCACCACGTCATCGGGCAGGTCTTCGACGGGCGCGTCCAGCTCATCGTAGACGGCGAACTGGCCCTCGAGTACGAGGACGAGGAGCCGGTGACGACCGCTGACACCGCCGGCCTCATCGCCTGGGGTGAGGGTGAGTTCGACAACCTGCGCCTCTACACCGGGGACTGACGCCGGAACTCACGTCGCACCGAGTTCCGGTGTCTGTCCCCGCAGTTGCCGTCGCATGCCGCCGCCAACCGCCGACTCCGGAGGTCAGACTCGTGTCCGCGAAGCGCGTACTCTACGACCCCTTCCGCCCGGTCTACCCCTCGCCCGCCGCCCTGATCACCTCGGTCGATGCGGAGACGCGGCCGAACATCATCACCCTCGGCGAGACCTTCAACCTGAGCATTCGCGACCCCGTGATCGTGGGTATCGCGATTGCGCCCGAGCGCTACTCCCACACGCTGATCAGCGAGCAGCGCGAGTTCGTGGTCAACCTCCCGCCCGCCGCCCTGCTGCCCCAGCTCATGCAGGTCGGCTCGATGTCCGGACGGGACCACGACAAGTTCGCGGAGATTGGCCTGACCCCACTGCCGTCCATCCACGTGAAGCCGCCGTTGATCGCGGAGTGCCCGGTCAACATCGAGTGCAAGCTCCTGTGGGTGAAGACCATCGGGGACCACGACCTCTTCGCCGGCGAGGTCCTTGCGCACCACGTCGATCCGGACGTGCTCGGCGGGAACGGGCGCTTCGACCCGGCGAAACTGAGCGCGGTGGTCATGGCCGGGGGGCATTTCTACGGGATCGGCGAGCATCTGCGGAACTGGAGGTGAGATGAGGCCGGACTCCGCCGCAGGGGGATTCCGCTGCTCGGCGGCGAACTACCCCGCTGGTGAGACCTCATGCTGACCGCTCGTGTGGGCTGCCTGGTTGCGGTACTGCTCGCCACGTCGGCCGACGCGAGTCCGGTCCCCGTCGGTGAGGCGCTGCAGGCCGAGTTGCGGGCGGAGTGGGCGCGCGAGGCGTCGGCCGTCCGCCTTCCGCCGAACCCCTCCGGCGAGCCCCAGGGCGCCGCGACCTGGGAGGACGCCGCCGGGGCGGTCGATGGGGTCAGGAGTGGGAGCTACGGCTTCCACACCACGTTCTCGGCGAACCCCTGGTGGCAGGTCGATCTGCAGGACCTCGTGCGCCTCGCGCGGATCGTCGTGTACAACCGCAGCGAGCGCCCGCAACGCGCGGATGGGGTGCAGATTCTGCTATCCCTGGACGGGCGGGAGTGGACGGAGGTCTTGCGGCACTCGGGCGCGTCGTTCGGCGGTGCGTACGATGGGAAGCCGCTGATCGCCGACCTGGCCGAGCAGCCGACGGCGCGCTTCGTGCGCTGCGCGATGGACAAGGAGGTGTCGTTCCACCTCGATGAGGTCGAGGTCTTCGCGGCCGGCGATCCGCAGACCAACATCGCGCTCCGCAAGCCCGCCGACCAGAGCAGCGCCGGGCGCTGGTCGACGTCCAAGCTCCCCCCGGCCAACCTGTCCGTCGACTACGAAGCGCGAGCCGCGCAGCGCCGTGAGGCCCTGCGCAACCCGCGGCTCGACTTCGACGCGATCCTCTTCGTGAAGCGTCACCCCGGCACGTTCGCCCACATGTGCGATCAGTACTACGGCTCGTACGCCCGGCCGGGCGGGGGGCTGTTCGTGCTGGAGGACTTCCGGGGGGAGCCGAAGCTACGGGACCTCATGGAGGGGAGGCTCCCCGAGGGCAGCTACCTCAGCCCCGACCTCTCCTTCGACGGCCGCCGCATTGCCTTCGCCTACGTGCGCGTCGATCCGGGCCGCACGCCCGCCTTCGAGGCGAAGCCCGAGACGTGCTACCACCTCTATACGGTGAACGTGGACGGCTCCGACCTCCGACAGGTGACGGACGGGCCGTGGGACGACTTCGACCCCTGCTGGCTGCCCGATGGCGACCTCGTGTTCATCTCGTCGCGGCGCGGGGGGTACTGCCGCTGCGGCGCGCGGCCGGTGCCGACCTACACGCTGCACCGGATGCGCGCGGACGGCTCGGAGATTCGGCGGCTCTCCTCGCACGAGACCAACGAGTGGCACCCGGCGGTCGCGAACGACGGCTCGCTGCTCTACACGCGCTGGGACTACGTCGACCGCCATACAAACCTCGCCCACAGCCTCTGGAGCTGCCTGGCCGATGGCTCGCTGCCCTTCGCGGTCTACGGCAACTACAACCTGGACAAGAAGCCGTGGGGCGACTGGCACCCGCAGCCGATCCCGGGTTCCCACCAGCTCATGGCCGTCGCGGGGGCGCACCACGGGTACGCCTACGGCTCGCTGGTGATGATCGATCCCCGCCGGGGCTATGACGGCCTGGCGTCGCTGGAGCGCCTCACGCCCGAGGTCGCCTTCCCCGAGGCGGAAGGCTACCCGCCCGAGGCTTACACGACCCCCTTCCCGCTCGGCGAGGACCTCTGGTTGACCTCCTACAGCCCCGCGTGGTCGACCCGAGACGCCTCACATGCGGTGACCCAGGGCCTCTACCTGCAGGACCGCTCCGGTCGCCGTGAGCTGCTCTACCGCGACGCCACGATCTCCTCGGAGTACCCGATCCCTCTCCGCAAAAGGGGACGGAGTCTCTTCGCGGGCCTGAGTGTGAGCACGGAGAAGGCCTCTGTCCCGTGCTCCGAGGGTCGTTTCGCGGTGCTCAACGTCTACGACAGCGCGCTGCCCCTCCCGCCGGGGACGATCGAGGCGCTGCGCGTCATTCAGGTCCTGCCCAAGACCACCGTCAACGCGGACGATCCCCCGATCAGCATCGCGAAACAGGTCTCGGCGCGGCAGTTGCTCGGCACGGTGCCTGTGGAGGAGGACGGGTCGGCTTACTTCACTGCCCCGGCAGGTGT
>VGFB01000594.1 GCA_016869015.1 Armatimonadota bacterium | reverse complement strand
CTCACCACCAGCGCCCTGGTCCTGCTGGCGTTGGTCCTCATGCTCACGATGGGCGACCGCGGCCTGGGGGGCAAGGCGAAAGCGGGAGGGGTTGCGCTGGCCGGACTGGCGGGTCTAACGCTAGGGGGCCTGCTGTGGTGGCGAACGTTCGTCCCCCCCTGCTCTCTGGCGACCGGAGTCGTGCTCGCGTTCCTCGTCTCTGTGTGCCTGGAGCTCGCGGAGGCCGGGATGCTCATCGCCGAGGAGACCCGAGCGCAGCCTGACGCGGCGCCTTGGGGTGAAACGCGCCGCCCGGGATCCGCCTCGGCGGCCGTGGAGGACACGCTGCGCTCGCTCATCGAGTGGCACGGCCTCACGGGGGCCGGCCTGCTGCTCCGGGACGCCGGAACGCCGAGCGGCCTGGTAACCGTGAGCGGCTCAGGAGAGGCCGAGTGGGGCGGCTCGCGCGGGCTTCAGGCGCTGGGCGACGAGGCGCTACTGGCCGACGCCCCCGCGATCGGAGACTGGCCGAGCGGCCCGGGGAAGGCGGTGGCCCTCCCCGTGGTGCTGGCGCCCGGGCGAGGGGCGGCGCTGCTCCTGCAGATCGAGCACCTTCCGGCGCCGCGCGCCGTGGTCGACTTCGGGACGCGCGTCGTTCGGCAGCTGCTGGCCACGCGGGCGCCGGGCAGCTCGGCGAGCCCCACGCTGGCGCGCGCCGACGCTCGGCCGCACAAGCTGCCTCTGCCGCTGCAGGTCGCCCGTCTGCGCGCCACGCAGACGGCGCAACAGGAACAGACGGCGGTCGCCGCGGCCTGGCGGGCCGGGCCGCATGAAGCGGTGGTCATCTTCGACACCGCGGGCAGGCCCGTGGTCTGGAACCGCCGCGCCGAGACGCTCTTCGGGGACCCCGGGCGGGTGGAGCTTGGCGAGGCCCACATCGTGCCGCTCCTCGCGCGCGCCTTGGAGACCAGGGAGGCGGAAGTCCGCGAGGCGGCCATGGGCGTGCTGCTGGACGGCCTGCCCTACATCTGCGAACTGGAGGACCCGGCGGGCCGCTACAACTACGTGGCGAGCCTGGCGCGGGTGGGCGCCGACCCTCTCGCCCCGGCGGGCCTGGCGCTCCGCGGGATTGATGTGACGGGCGTCTGTCGGCCGGCGCGGGTGGAGGCGCGCCTCATGAGCGTGGCGGCCCATGAGATGCGCACGCCGCTGACGTCCGTCATGGGGTACGCGGAGCTGCTGGCCGGGCTGACGGAGGAGGGCTCGAAGGCTCGGCAGCATGCTGAGACGATCCGCCGTCAGGCCGAGCGGATGGAGGCGGTCGTCGCCGAGCTGCTGACGGTGACCCGCCTGGAGGCGGGCCGCGAGGAGCTGGTGGTAGAGCCGGTAGACATGGGCGCCATCGCGCGGCAGGTGGCGGCGGGGCTGCAACCGCTGGCCGAGGCCGGCGGAATCCACCTCGCCGTTCGCGCGGACGGCCACTGCGAGGTGCGAGGTGACGTGCCGAAACTCGAGCGGGTGGTGGAGAACCTGGTGACCAACGCGATCAAGTACAGCCCGGAGGGCGCCGCCGTAACGGTGGCGGCGCGTCGCGAGGGAGAGGCCGTCGTGGTGGAGGTTCGGGACAGCGGCCACGGGATTCCGGCGGAGGACGCGCCGCATGTTTTCGAGAAGTTCTACCGGGCCAAGTGTCGGCGCACCGAACACGTCCAGGGGACGGGGCTGGGGCTGGCCATCGTGCGGCTGATCGTGGAGGCCCACGGCGGGTCCGTATCGCTCCGCACCGTCGAGGGCCAAGGCTCGACGTTCACGGTGGCGCTTCCGGTGCAGGGCCCCCCCGAGCGGACGGTCTCCGACCCGGCCGCCTGAGCGGTCCGGCCGGCTGGCCCTGGTGCGCGGACGCCCGGAGTCGCCGTGGAGAACCGCCCCCGAAAAGCCTCGGCGGACAAGACCTCGCGCCGGCCGGCGGACGATGACTGGTGGCGCGCGTTCTTCGAAAATCCCGATTCCCTCCGCCTGGCCTTCTTCCCCGAGCAGTGGGTGACCGACCGGCAGGTCGACGGCCTGGCACGCCTGCTCGCGCCCTGGCGCCCCCGATGCATCCTGGACCTGTGTTGCGGGGCCGGCCGTCACATGGCTCCGCTGCTCCGGCGGGGCTACCCGGTCGTCGGCCTCGATGCGTCGAGCATGATGGTCGCACGCGCCCGCTCCGCTGTGGGTGGGGTGGGTCGCGTCGTCCGGGGTGAGGCCCAGCGCCTGCCCTTGGCGTCGGGGGCCTTCGATGTCGTGCTGTGCCTGTTCAACAGCTTCGGATACCTGCCGACCGACGAGGCCAATCAGCAGGTCTTGCGTGAGGCCGCACGCTGTCTGCGGCCGGGCGGCCGGCTCCTGCTGGACACGCGCAACCGGGCCTACCAGCTCTCCCAACTACCCTTCTCCGAGATCGTCGCGCTACAAGGAGGCGGGGCCATCTGGCTGGAATGCCGCCACGATCCGGTCCGCGACCGCCTCGTCAGTGAGTTCCGGTGCGCGGGCACAGGCCGGGTGCTGCACCGCGCCTCGATCCGCTGCTACTCCCTCGCCGAGCTGGAGGCGATGCTGACGCGCTGCGGCCTCCGGCTCGACGACACCTTCGGCGGGTATGACTGGACGCCGCTTCGCGCGGACTCGCGGGAGGTGCTGATCCTGGCTGTGCGGGATGGGGGGGCCTGAGTTGCGGGCGAGAGAGCCGCGGGCACGGCACGGCGACGGCGGACGGCGACGGCTGAACCACGAAGACCGCAAAGAAGGCACGAAGAGGCACGAAGACGGCGACGGCTGCCACCGCAGCCGGCAAGGGTCCTCGCGGTTACAGGCAACGGCGCGTGTGTCTTCCCGTGGTGGAACCGCGAACTGCCGTCACCCTGGAGGTTTGTGATGCCGCTCAAAGCTGCCGTCTCGATCCGTGCCGACCAGACGCTCGGGGCCATCAGCCCGCACCTCTATGGCCACTTCGCCGAACACCTCGGCCGGTGCATCTACGACGGAATCTGGGTCGGGGAGGACTCCACGATCCCCAACGAGGGGGGAGTTCGCCTGGACACCGTCGAGGCGCTGCGTGCGATCAAGGCGCCGAACGTCCGCTGGCCCGGGGGGTGCTTCGCCGATGACTACCACTGGGAGGACGGGATCGGCCCGCGAGAGGAGCGCCCGCGGCGGATGAACCTCTGGTGGGGGAAGGAGGAACCGAACCACTTCGGCACCGACGAGTTCATCCGCTTCTGCCGGCTGGTGAACACGGCGCCCTACTTCTGCATGAACGTCGGCTCCGGCACGCCCTTCGAGCAGAAGAGCTGGGTGGAGTACTGCAACTACGTGGGGGAGACGCACTACGCGCAGCTGCGGCAGGCCTTCGGCAACCCCGGTCCGCACAACGTGAGCTGGTGGGCCGTCGGGAACGAGAACTGGGGCTGCGGCGGGCGCTTCCAGCCCGAGGAGTACGCGAAGGAGTACCGGCGCTTCGCCTGCTACCTCCGGCGGACCTCACCCATCCCGCTGCAACTCGTCGGCTGCGGGCACACGACGCCCGACTGGAACCGCCGCTTCCTCACCACGCTGAACTGCTGGGACCTGATGGACCACCTGTCGATCCATCGGTACTACAGCCGCGGCCACCAGACGGATTTCACCGATGACGACTACTACGGGCTTTACGCCGAGGCGTCGTTCGTGGAGGACGACCTGCGCACCACCGCCGGCGCGCTTGATGACATCGTGCGGGAGAAGCCCATCGGCATCGTGCTGGACGAATGGGGCGTCTGGCACCCCCAGGCCGCCGACGGCCTGGAGCAGATCAACACCCACCGCGACGCGCTGGCGGCGGCCGGGGTGCTCGACAACCTGAACCGCTGGTCGGGCCGCGTCACGATGGCCAACCTCGCCCAGACCATCAACGTCCTCCAGTGCCTCCTCCACACCGACGGCGAGCGGCTCTGGAAGACGCCGACCTACCACGTCTTCGACCTCTATCAGGCCCACATGGGCAACCAC
>VGFB01000593.1 GCA_016869015.1 Armatimonadota bacterium | reverse complement strand
CCCGAGCCGACGTCGTCCGGCATTGATCTGAAGGCTCTGTCGGCTCTGGTGAGCCGACCCACGACGGCCCAAGGCTTCACGGCTGACAGGGCGCTAGTGGCGTGTCCGCCGTGATTCTGGCAGTTGCCGTTTGTCGTCGTGGGTCGGCTCACCCGAGCCGACGTCGTCCGGTATTGATCTGAAGGCTCTGTCGGCTCTGGTGAGCCGACCCACGACGGCCCAAGGCTTCACGGCTGACAAGGCGCTAGTGGTCTGTCAAGCGTCATTCGTTGGGTTCCCGGGAGGACAGGCAGGAATGCCTGTCCTCCCGGCCGCGAGAACGGCCCAAGGCTTCACGGCTGACAGGGCGCTAGATGGCGCTGTTGCCCGCTCGGGACCGGAGGCCAGGCGCTGCCCCAAGCGGAAGAGTCGTGAGCATGGCTCGGTCTGTGGTCGGGCCACCAGCCATCTCCATCAGAGGCATCGGCATGCGACTCGTGCCACTGATCGCACTGGCGGTTCTATGCTGGGGACGCTCGTCGGCAGCCGTCGAGCTCTACATGGCTCCGAGTGGAAGCGATGGGGCACCCGGCACGCGTGAGCGCCCCTTCGCCACGCTCGGCCGGGCGCGGGACGTCCTGCGTGAACTGCGTGCGACTGACAGAGCTGTCGGCCCGGCCACCGTGTTCGTACGCGGTGGGACCTACTCACTCTCGGAGACGCTTGCCCTGGACGCCCGTGACTCCGGCACCGCAGAAGCCCCAACCGCCTTCCGGGCCTTCCCCGGGGAGAGGCCGGTGCTCACGGGCGGGCGGCCGATCACGGGCTTCGAGACGTACCGCAACGCGATACTGAAGGCCGACGCCGGCACCCAGGGCTTTGCCGGAAAGCGCTTCGGGCTGCTCGTGTTCGCGGGCCGGCGGCAGGAGATGGCGCGGACGCCGAACCGCGATGTCCGCGACCCGAACGGCGGGACGTGGGCGTACGTGGGCGGCCAGCGCATGGACATGTACGGCGACCGCCCGGACGAGGACGGGTACCTGGCGGCCCACCAGAACCTCGACTTCTGGCAGCGCAACATCCCGCGTTACACTCGCGAGCTGCAGATGCGGGCGGAGGATGTGCGGCCCTGGGAGCACCCCCAGGACGGTGAGGTCTCGATCTTCCCACGTTTCAACTGGCAGCACTACCTTTTGCCGATCGAAGCCTTCGATGCCGCGCAGCGCGTCTTGAACCTCGGTCCGGGCTGCTTCTACGAGATCCGCCCTGGCGACCGGTACTTCGTGCGCGGCCACCTCGAGGACCTGGACCGTCCTGGCGAGTGGTACCTTGACCCCCGCACTGCGACCCTCTACTTCTGGCCGCCGGAGCCTCTCGGTGGGCGACCGGTCTACGCGCCCGCCCTGGACAACGTCGTCTCCCTGACCGGGTGCTCGCACGTCACGTTGCGGGGCTTCACCATCGAGTGCTGCGAGCGGTCGGCGGTGGTGCTGAAGGACTGCACGCAGGCCCTGGTCGCCGGCTGTACCATCCGCAACGTCGGTGGTGCCGACGGCGCCGGGGTAGTGGTGGAGGGCGGGCGCGAGAACGGGATCGTGGGCAACGACATCTACGAGACGGGTTCCAGCGGGGTGCGCGTCGGGGGCGGCGATCTGCTCACGCTTACCCCCGGCGGCAACCGCGTAGACAACAACCACATCCACCACGTAGGGGCCGTGGGGCGGGATGCCAGGGGCGTCGAGGTCACCGGGGCGCTGCACACGGTCTCACACAACCTCATCCACGACACGCCGCACGCCGGGGTCTTCATGTGGGGCGCCGGGCACACCGTCGAGTACAACCGCATCGTGCGCACGTGCCTGGAGAGCGAGGACTGCGGGGCCATCGGCGGCGGCGCCATCGATTGGCTCTCGTGGCACGGGGTCACCATCCGGTACAACTGGATCCAGGACACGATGGGGTTCGGCTACGACGCCCGGGCCGGGAAGTGGCGGTCGCCGTACTTCGCCCACGCGCTCTACCCGGACTGGGCCGCCAGCGGCGTCACCATCTTCGGCAACATCCTCGTGCGGGCCCCGGTAAGCTGCCTGTACCTGCACAGCGGACGCGACAATGTGATTGAGAACAACATCCTGGTCGACGGCGGCGAGACGCAGCTTACCTGGACCGGTTGGACGACGAAGACCGGGTTCTGGAGCACCCGGGTGGACGAGTGGGTACGCAACTACGAGACGGCGGTCAAGAGCCCGGCCTGGCGGCAGATGGGGTCCCTGAGGGACCCGCGCACTGTGCCGTTGCCTGACGGGCGCGTAATGCATGGCAACACCTTCCGACGCAACATCGTGTGCTGGCGCACTCCTGGCGCGACCCTGGTGCGGCTGCACGACGTGCCGCTGGAGGAGGGGGCCTCGGACTGGAACCTGCTGTACCATCACGGGCAGCCGATTGGTACCGGCTTGCTGCGGCCCAAGTCGGAGCGGGGACCGAACCTGCTGGCAAACCCGAGCCTGGCCGAAGGGTCCCTCGGGGGAACCCCGGCGGGGTGGGCGTGGAGCCTCAAGGCGACCGACCGGACGCGCCTGGAGGTGGTGGCCGGGGCGGGCCACGGGGACTCGCGATCGCTGCTGATCGAGCCGGGGGCAGCCGAGGAAGGTACTACCGCCCCGGCGGTGGGCTACGTCGCGCCCGGCCCGGCGCAACCGTTCCGGCCGGGGTACGCGTACCAGCTGGCGGTGTGGATGCGGGCCCAGGATGGCCCGGTGACTGTGGCGGTCCAGGCCTACTCCTGGAAGAAGGACGTTCACAACTGGCTTGCTTCCGAGAGCGTGCCTCTGACCACTGACTGGCGCCAGTACGAGCTGGTGTTCCGGCTTCCCGCGGAGGGCGATCCTGCCTACAGGGCTACGATGGACAGCTTCTGTCCGCGCCTGATGTACACGACGGGACGGGGGCGGCTCTGGGTGGACGACGTGTCCCTGCGCGAGGTGGAACCCATGTCCGAGTGGGAGGCGTGGCAGGCGGCGGGAATGGACCGGCACTCGCTCATCGCTGACCCGTTGTTCGTGGATGCTGCGCACGACGACTACCGCCTCCAGCCCGACTCGGCCGCGTTCACGCTGGGGTTCGAGGTCATACCGGTGGAGCAGATCGGCTGCTACGAGGACCCGCTGCGGGCCAGTTGGCCGCTCGCGCGCAAGCCGCAGTGACGTCTCCGACGCCGCGGCACGCCTGGCGAGCCAGTCACTGTGGAAGCCTGCCCGGGAGAGAAGGTCGTCATCACCGGCTGTGAGCCGATCGCCGGCCGGACACTGCACGTTGCGGTGAAGGGCATCCGGAAGGCGCCCGCGTCCTGGACGCTGGGAACGGGCCGCAACCAGGTCTTCATCTGCTCCAGGATGAGGTGCGAGTCCCGAGTAGGGCGCGGGCTCTGCAGGAACTGGGCTACCCCCAGGGGCACGACGGCCGTTCCTGGTCAGACCGGCTGCGGCAGCAGGCGCGGGGGCTTTGAGTCTGAGCACTTGCAGCACGGGAAGGAAGTGGAGACGACCCATGACAGGACTTGCACTGCTGGCGATGGCTGCACTGCCGTGCCTGGCCGCAGTTGAGGTACACGTCTCGCCGGCGGGGGATGACGCCGCGCCCGGCACGAGGGAGCGCCCGGTGCAGACCATCGGGCGCGCCGTCGAACTGGCGCAGCAGCAACGGGGTCAGGAGCGGGCGGGCTATCAGGTCATCGTCCACGAGGGCACCTACTACGTGGCTGAGACGCTGGCCTTCGGACCTGAGGACTCGGGAACGGAGGCCGCGCCAACGCGCCTCGAGGCCGCCCCAGGAGCCAGGCCGCGGCTCGTGGCGGGGAGACCGATCACGGGCTGGGAGCCGTACCAGGGCGACATCCTGCGGTGCGACCTGCGGAAGCTCGGACTCGAAGGGGTCCCCTTCCGCGAGCTGTACTGCAACGGCGAGCGCCAGATCCTCGCCCGCTACCCGGACTACTCGCCGGAGCACCCGAACACCGAAGGTTGGCTCTACAT
>VGFB01000592.1 GCA_016869015.1 Armatimonadota bacterium | reverse complement strand
CGTAGTAACCCGCGACGAAGCCCCCGCCGTGAGCGGCGAGCTTCTCGACGTACTCGCGGGCGGCGCGCTCGATGGCGGGGAGGTCGCGCGTCTGCAGCGTCTTCTGGATGTCGACCGGGCTCCAGAAGTGCATCTTCCCGCCGAAGTTGTCCGCCAGGAAGTCGATGTCGTGGAGCTCCGGTTGGTCGAACTGGCACACGTCGATGCCGACCTCGAGCCAGTCGCCGATCACGTCCCGCACATAGCCGCAGGAGTGAAACCAGACCGACAGGCCCCGCGCGTGGGCGACATCGCACAGGCGCCGGAAGACGGGCTTGAAGATCGCGCGGAAGCTGGCAGGGGAGACGAGCAGTCGGTCCTGCGTGCCCCAGTCCTCGCCGGTCATGATGCCGTCGCAGCCCGCGTCGGCCATGCCGTTGATCTCAGCCTCGACGCAGTCGGCCACGCGGTCCAGCAACCGCCGGACCTTCTCCGGCTCGGCGGCAACATCGGCGAGGAAGTTCTCCATCCGGCGGAGGTATCGCGCCACGTTGAAGGGCCAGTTCGCGCCGCCGAGGACGTAATGGCCCTCCTCGTGGAGCTGCCGGCACTGCTCCTTGGCGGCCTCGTAGAGCGACGGGTCGTCGGTCTGGGGGAACTCGTACTCATCGAGGAGCGACCAGTCCTCCTCGATGATGCCGTGGGTCACCTCGCCCTTGGTAATGCCCTCCAGCCGTCCCCACGTGTTGCCCCACTCGTCGATCATGTCCCACGTGCCGTCGGGCTTCTGCTCCCAGCCGCGGGCGCGGCTGTTCCTCGCCCCGGCCCGGCCGACATGTCGCAGGTCGCTCGGGAAGCCGCCGCCCATCCCGTACGGAATGCGCGGCGGCCCGGCGAACTCGAGACTGCACTGGACGATCTCGCGGGGGGTCATGGGGTCAGGACTCGCCGAGGCCGACTTCCAGCACCCGCAGCTTCGTCACACCGCCCGGCGTCTCGACGTCGACTTCCTCCCCGGGGGATCTCCCCATGAGACCCCGCCCCAACGGCGACTCCACGGAGATCTTGCCGGCCCGGTAGTCGGCCTCGATCCCCGGCACGATCACGTAGTCGACCTCGTCGTCGTACTCGAGGTCCAGCGCCTTCACCGTCGAGTACAGACCGACGATCTCCTCGTCACCCTCCACGCGCTCGACGATGATCGTGTTCGCGAGCATGATCTCGACCTCGGCGATCTTCCCCTCGATGATCGCCTGCCGCTCCTTGCCGTCGGTCCAGTCGGCGTTCTCGGACAGGTCACCCAGCGAGCGCGCGTGCTTCAGCTGCTCGGTCACCTTGGCCCGCTCGGCGCGGAACTTCAGCAACTCGGCTTCGAGCCGCTCCTTGCCCTTCTGGCTCATCGGGAACTGTCTCGGCATCTTCTCACCTGCACGAACAGCATTGGCGGCTCTGGTGAGCCGCCCCACGCAGCAACGCCGGCCGCAGTTGTGTTTCCTCCTCCTCCCTCCGTCCTCCTTGCCGTTCTCCGCCTCTCCGCAACTCCGGCCGCGCAACCTTCTTGACCCGCCGACGTATACTCTCCGAAAGCGGCGTTTCGCAGAAGGGGCGAACCGGGATGTTAGACCAGGACCGCTCGCTCGTCGCCCGAGCGCAGGCGGGTGACCTGCGAGCCTTCGAGACGTTGGTCGAGCGGCATCGCCGACGGATCTACAGCCTCGCGTATCGAATGACCTGCACGCACGAGGACGCGGACGACGTGCTGCAGGAGACGTTCGTGCGCGCCTTCTGCAACCTGCGCCGCTTCGATCTCGACCGCCCCTTCGCGAACTGGCTGTACACGATCGCGGCGAACCTCTGCCTGGACCGCCGCCGACGCGCCCAACGGGAGCGGCGTGTCGCGTGGGACGCGGTGGAGGGCGGGCGGCTGGAGCCCGTTGTCGCGGAGACGCGCGGCCCGGATCGGCTCACTGAGAACGAAGAACTGCGCGAGCAGATCGAGGAAGCGATCGCCCGCCTGCCGGAGCGGCAGCGGGAGGCGTTGGTGCTGTTCGAGGTCGAGGACCTGAAGATCACACAGGTCGCGGAGCTCATGGAGTGCAGCGAGGGCGCGGTGAAGTCCACGCTGCACCGCGCGCGCCGCCGGCTGCGCGATGAGCTGCGCGACTACGTGGGCGAGAGGAGCGAAGCCTGACATGACCTGCCAGCTCGCGGATGCGCTCATCGAGGACGTCCTGAACGGCGAGGCCGAGGCGGAAGGGGAGCTTGGGCTCAGGGAGCACCTGAGGCACTGCGACGCGTGCGCGGAGGCGTGGCATGTGGCCTGGCAGGTACGCCAGACGATGGCGCGCTGCGAAGTGCCCGACCCGGGGGAGTCCTATTTCCGGCAGGCGACCGCCAGCATCCTGTCGCGCATTCGGGCGACGGGGCCTTCGGCAGCGGCCGACGGTTCCCCGGAGGTCGTGTCTGCCCGTTCGGGCCCTCTGCAGATCCGCGGCGTGGGTCTGACGTTGCTGATGGCGCTGAGCTTTCTGGCGCCCGCGTTTCGTCCGGCCGTCGCGAGCCCCGTGCCGCTCTTGCCGCACCCCCCGATGATTGGGGCTGTCGAGGTCACCGAGGCGCCCAGGACGGCCGCCCAACTCGGGGACCGCGCCGTCGGAGCCAACCACCGCCGGCCGTTCCTACAGCGTCTCTCCAACGCCCTCGGCCTTGATCTCGCCCCGCCCCTACCCCGACCCCTCGCCCGCCTTGCCCCCTCCGAGCCCCTACCCCTCACGACGTAAGACGCCACTTCGCGCCGGCAGGCCGTTATCCTCCGGGCAGGGAAGTGGGCGGCAACTCGCCGGAAGGGAGGGTGCGGAGATGGCCAGCGACGCTGAGGCGCGGGCCGCGGCGCCGATCCGCGTCGTGAGCGTGAGCCTCGGATCCTCGAAGCGGAACAAGACGGTCACGACCCAGATGCTAGGGCGAGATGTAACGATCGAGCGGATCGGGGTGGACGGCGACTACGGCCGCGCCTGCCGGACCATCGCGGAGCTAGACGGAAAGGTCGACGCGATCGGCCTGGGGGGCACCGACCTGTACCTCGTGGCCGGGGGCAGGCGGTACGTCATCGAGGAGTCGCGGCGACTGGCCCAGGCGGCCAAGACCACGCCGGTCGTCGATGGCAGCGGCCTGAAGAACACGCTCGAGCGGGAGACCGTCCGCTGGCTGGCTGGACACGAGGACCTGCGGCTGGCGGGGAAGCGCGCGCTGCTGGTGAGCGCGGTCGACCGTTTCGGGATGGCCGAGGGGCTGGTGGACGCCGGCTGCGAGACGATCTTCGGAGACCTTATCTTCGCGGTCGGCGTGCCGATCCCGGTGCGCTCCCTGCGGACGATCGGCATCCTGGCGGCCGTGCTGCTTCCTGTGCTACGCCGGCTGCCCATCCGCTTCCTGTACCCCACCGGCGAGAAGCAGGAGAGCGTGCGCCCGCGTCACAGCCGCTTCCTCGAGTGGGCGGATGTCATCGCGGGGGACTTCCATTACATCCGCCGGAACCTCCCTCCGCGCCTGGAGGGGAAGCTGGTCCTCACCAACACCACAACCGACGAGGATGTCGCCCTGCTGCGCGAGCGAGGCCTGCAGACTCTCGTCACAACGACCCCCGAGTTCCAGGGCCGCTCCTTCGGGACGAACGTCATGGAGGGCGTGCTAATCGCCCTCGCCGGCAAGCGCCCCGACGAGATGCAGCCGCAGGACTACCTGGGCCTCCTCAGCCGCCTCGGCTGGCAGCCCCGGGTGGTGACGTTCGCGTGACCCGTGCCGCTCCGCGCGCCGTTCCGGCAGGAATCCCGCCCTCCACGGCGAACCTCGGTCGACAGGTGGGAAGGAGATGAGTCACATGCCCCTGCGGAGCGACTCACACGCGTTGCGCGCGGTCCTGCCCGCGATCCTGCTGCTCACCTCCGTCACGTGCGCCTTCGCCCTGGAGACACGCCTGGCCGGCATCCGGCTCGACGACCCGGCCCAGGCCATCCGCGAGGTCTACGGAGAGCCGG
>VGFB01000591.1 GCA_016869015.1 Armatimonadota bacterium | reverse complement strand
GCACAAAGCCACACCCAAGCCGCAGAGGGACGCTGAGGGCTCATCCCCGGGTGCCGTACGGGCGGCGGGTCGGACCTCCCCCGGGGGAGGCGAGGCACATGGCCCGCGACGGAACGACAGAGGGCTGCTGCAGAGGCAGCTGCAGACTCTGGTTCGAGAGGAGAACCGCCGTCTCGACCGCTTCATCGCGCGGCTGCATCTGAAGTTCCTGCTCGGTCACTATGAGGCCGAGGACCTGTACGACGATGTGGCCCGTAGCCTTGCCGAGTACTTCGAGGCCGACTGCGGGACGATTCACCTGGTGGAGTACGAAGAGGTGAGGGAGCCCGGTAAGCCGACCGAGCTGCGCACAGTCCTGCGCCTGCGCGGCGCGGCGGGCCCATGGGAACGCGCCCTGCGTCCCAGGTACTTCCGCAGGAAGCCCTCGGACGCGGTGACGCTCCCGGAGGGGACCGGGGAGACACGGCCGCCGAACCTGACGGCCCTGATCGCCGGGGAGAGGCTGCCGATGGTCTTCCCGTCGCGCCTGGCCTTCCAGAAGGCGCGGCGCGAGCGGTGCCAGACCCTCCACAGCGAGAAGCAGGACGAGAAGGACGCCGACATCCGCGCCCATCAGGTGGTGTGGCACCATCGCAACCTCCACAGCGTGTCGCGGGCCCTGGCCGGAGCCCCGCTGCGCCGGCCCTACGCCCTGGGCCCGGGAGCCCACCACCCCGGCCGGGTTCGAAGCTACGAGCGCGGTGTGCTGAAGGTGGAGAACCCGCGGCCGGCGGACCGAGCTGAGTTCCGCGAGAGCCATCCCCTCGAGTGCGTCTGGCTCGCCGACCTGTGGCCGCTGGTGGCGCTACGCCCCTATGTGGATGACATCGTGAGCTCCCGCAGTCCCTACGAACCTCTGGGGAACAACTACAGCTGGCGGCGCCGGTATGCGGAGATGCCGCGCGCCAACGTGCAGTTCAGCGTACTCCTGGAATGGCTCGCCGAACAGGAGAAGGCGTCGGTCGATCAGGACCACGTGTGGTCCGAGCTGAAGGCGCTCCAGGGGCAGCTCCATGAGCTGACCAACTTCGTCGTCGAGGTGGAGACGCTGCTGGTGCACCTCCAGGCGGCCGAAGAGGCTGTGAAGGGCTGTCATCCGCCGGCGAAAGGTGATGGTGCGCGCCCCGAGCCGCACGCCCACCGTCCCTCCCTGTTCAACCTCTGGAACGTCATGCAGCACTGTCAGCGGCAGGTAGTCGGTCATGCCCACCGCGACCTGGAATGCGAGCCGTCGTGCGTTCTCCGGGAGGCCGCCCTTGACGCGGGGTGCGATCCGCGGACCGTGACCACCAGGGTCATGCGGCACTTCAGGCCCGGGGACGGCGGGTCGCTCGGAGTGCGCGATCTGCTTGGCGAGAAGCAATACGTGAGCCGGAAACGCCTCTGCGCAGCCTCGGCCGAGGCCCTGCACGCGCTGCGCCGTCTGGCTCGGACGTGCCGGGAGGCCTGCCCAAGATGCGCGTCGACGGATGTCCAGCTTCGCCAGGACCTGGCGGAGGCCGCGCGGTTGGGCAAGGAGGTGGATACCGCCATCGGCGCCTCGGCGGGGGACCTGGCGGACCTCTCCACCATCGTGGCTCGAGCCGCGATGGATGCCCACACGTTCTCGCTGGTCAATGAGAACGACCGTGTGCGGTTGATGTACGCCGCCCACCACGTCGTCCAAGTGCTGGACCAGCAACTCCTCCGCGACGCGCAGCGGATTGGGATCCCGGCCGGGACTGACGACATCACCTTCCTGCGCCTCTCACCGTTCCACCTCCAGTGCCTGCGCCACATCAAAGCCACTGCCGATGAGGTGATGCAGTCTCTGGCGTACGTCGTGTTCCAGCATGGCGCGCTCCAGCATGACCTGGAGCTGGACATCAGCACCCTGGCGCTTGATCTGGCTGACTTCCTGCGTCAGCACCGCCAACTGGCGAAGGACGGGAAGACGGGGCATCTCAGGGTCGCCTTATTCCGCATCCAGATCACCGGCGCCGCCCCGGCGCAGTTGATGAACGAGGTCGGCGCTGACCCCAGCGTTCTAGACGTCCGCCCGCCCCTGCACGCCGAGCTCAGCGATGACTGGCTCGAGCTCGAACAGCTCGTCGTCGATGAACAACACCGACCGATCAACTACGGCACGCCTCAGTGGCTGGTCGACCTGCGCGACGCTCTGTGGGAGCTACGCGATCGGCTGCGGTTGCCGTAGGGATGAGGAGGAACGCCGGTGGCCACACTGCACGCGCCACAACGCCCGGTCGACACGATCGAGGGCCTCTCGAATGCGGAGCAGGCCCTCGCCGGCGCGATCATCGCGCACGCCGACACCTCGGACGCGGATGTGTTCTACCGTGAGATCGAGCCGGAGCTCCGGGGCTACTGCGAGGCGATCGCCCACCGCGTCGGATGCGACAGCGTGGCCCTGTTCGTCGCCGAGGAGGCCGGGGAGACCTACCTGCGGATGCGGGCCGCCTACGGGAACCTGGCGTGGGCCATGGACAGCGGCTCCGAGGCGGGGGTGGTCTACCCACGGCCCGACAACCTGCCGGACTCGATCTCTGAGGAAGACCTGAGGACGCTGGTCAAGGGGGGCGGGAAGAAGTCCGAGCGGTGGGGCCTGACGCTCAGGTCCTGGCTCCTCGGCCGAGCGTTCGTCGCCAACACGCGCCAGGACCTGGACTACCTGGCCAGTCGTCGCCCGGATGAGCGAGGGCCGACGGATCATGAGGCCTATCCGGTGCACGACGAGACCAAGGGCTGGGCCATGCGAACCGTGTTCAGGTCCCTTCTGTGTATCCCCATCTTTGCCCGGGGACGGACTCGGCCGCCCCTGTTCCTGCCGGACGATGAACCTGACCACCGGGAGTTCCTCAGCGCCTATCGAGTCGTGGGGCTCATCAAGCTCGAGGGCAAGCACGCGAAGCCTGCGGCGCGACTCGACTGGCAGAGCTTCGCCCCGCAGTCGGTCACGTCGGAGGTGCTCAGGGAGACGCAGAAGCGGGTCGAGGCGTGGCGCCGGGCCACGAATCTCTCGCTGCGGGAGTTGATCGGTGGCAAGGCAGACCTGCGGCTGGGTGAGCAGGGGGAACTCGTGCGGCCTCGCCCGCCGATACAGGCCGCCAACCGGGACTTGCTGTCTCGGGCAGGCAGCGACCCCGACAGACCCCCCTACGGCAAGATCATCGACGCCCTCAGCGAATTCCTCGGGGCACGTTTCACGTGGCACGACGCGCGCGCCGTGGTGGCCATGGCGATGCAGTTCGGCCGCCTCCTCGCCCTGCGGGTAAGCCAGCACGCGGACTCCCGGGAACTGCTGCTCGATGAGAACATCGTGGGGGCGCTCGACATCCGCCACGATGACGTCGAGCCGCTGGCGTCACTGATGCGAGCGGCCAACCGGGCCTGCCACAAGCTGCGGCACGAGATGGAGGCCCTCGAGCACCGGATCGAGGACGCGGAGAGAAGCGAATGGGAGCAGCTCAGACCCGATGAGCCCTTCGAGCGCCGACGACCGATCCGTGAGAAGCGGGGGCGGGTCAAGGAGCTAGGTGAACTGCTGGCCAAGGTAGCGAGGAAGACGGCGGAGACCGAGGAGCGCCCTCCGGAGCAACGGGTCGAAGTTGCCGATGGGGTCCAGGTCTGCCTCACGGGCGTCCAGCCCCTCAGCGACGGGCGACTGGAGCTGAACGGGCCGGTCGACCTGCGCGTGGAACTCGCCAGGGCCCCGTTGTCCACAACACCGCCCAAGGACGAACCCCCAGTTCCACGAGCCCAGATCAGCGGCAAGCTGACCACCGGACCCGTCACCTGCGATCTCAGTCAGCTGGGCCGGGGAGCCTCCGCTGGCTCGCCAGGAGCGGACGTGCGCCGGTCGGGGGACCTGATCCACCGCATCGTGAACGTGCACCGGATCGACGACATCGCCGGGGTGCGGGTGGTGTGCGCCTATCTGAGCGACATCAACCGTGTCCTCAACGCGATGCAGGCCCAGTTCCCGGAAC
>VGFB01000590.1 GCA_016869015.1 Armatimonadota bacterium | reverse complement strand
GACGGAGCGCTGCTCCGTCACCGTCGCCGTTGTAGGACGGAGCGCTGCTCCGTCACCGTCGCCGTTGTAGGACGGAGCGCTGCTCCGTCACCGTCGCCGTTGTTGTCGAAGCGGGCGCTTCGACCTACGATGACACACTGCGAACCACGACCATCATGCGAGCCAGCGCCGTAAGCGGAGTCCTCGAGCGTGGAGTTCAACCTTCGGGACAAGATTGACGACCAGTTCAAAGTCGTCGAGAAGCATCGCGGCGGCATGGGGCTGCTGTACGTCGTGCTGGACGACTTCAGCCAGAAGCGTTTCGCGGTGAAGACGCTGAAGGAGGAAGGGCTCGAGGACCGGCAGATGATCAACCGGTTCGCCGCCGAGGCGCGGACCTGGATGAATGTCGCCACGCACCCCAACGTCGTACAGGCAATCATCTGCCGGCAGATCGACGGGCAGCCGTTCCTGTTCCTCGAGTACGTGGAGGGCACGGACCTCCAGGCGCTGCTGGAGACCGAGGCGCCGCTGGCGGTGGCCCAGGCGCTGGACTACGCCGTCCAGTTCGCCCGCGGCATGGCCCACGTCCACAACAGCGCGCCGCCAGGCTCCAGCGTCGGCATCGTCCACCGGGACATCAAGCCGGCGAACCTGATGATCACCCGAAGCGGCGCCATCAAGATCACCGACTTCGGCCTCGCCAAGGCCTACGGCACAAGCACCCGCCTGACTCCCTCCGCGACGGGCATGGGGACGTACAACTACATGCCCCCGGAGCAGTTCGTGGACGCCAGTTCGGCCGACCGGACCAGCGACATCTACTCCTTCGGGGTCGTGATGTACCAGGCGCTCACCGGCGTGCTGCCCTTCGCGGGAGCCAACCTGGGCGCCCTGATGAACAACATCCTGCACAAGGACCCGCCGCCTCCCGGTCGCCGGAACCCCGATGTCCCGCCCGACCTGGACGCGGTTGTGCTCCGGTGCCTCGCCAAGCGACGCGATGGTCGCTACCAGCGCTTCGAGGAGGTGCTCGCCGACCTCACCCGCGTTGCCCGGGAGCTGGCACGAGGCAACGCCCGGTTTGCCTGCGGCGGCTGCGGGTTCCTCAGCACGCAACGCTACGCCACCTGCCACGTCTGTTCCGGACGCATGCAGCCGGTCGCCGGTGCGGTGCAGTCCGCAGACGAGCTCTTCGCCGCCGTTGAGGTCGGCCCGGACGGCGAGATGGTCACGACCGCCCCGACCGAGGGCCCGGCCTCCGCCGCCGGACCGGTTGCCGCCCCCGACGCCGAGGCCCTCTACAACGAGGGCGTCCGGCTCCGCGAGGGCGGCGACTTGCGACAGGCTTTGGCGAAGCTCCGCGAGGCACACGAGGCCGACCCGGCCTCCACCACGATCCGAGCGGCGCTGGACGAAGTGGCGCTCGCCTACGCGCACTCGAAGCGGAAGCGAGCGGCCGACGCGCAGGTCTACAACTGGCCCATGTACCGCTGTTCGGTGGTGCGGACGGGCTATACGCCGGAGCACGTCCTGCCGCCCCTCGGCCAACGCTGGCAGTACCGCGTGGGAACGTGGGTGTTCGGAGCTCCCGCGCTCTCGGAGGGCGTCACATTCGTCGGCGGGCGTCAGGAGCAGGCCGGCAGATACGGGCGCCTGTGCGCCATCGACCGCAAGGGCAACCTCCTCTGGGAGACGTCCACCGGGTATGAGGTGAACTCGTGCCCGGCCATCGTCGAGGGACGTGACCTGTACGTCGGCCTGGAGCGCAAGCTCACCTGCCTGGATGCCCGCACGGGGGCGATCCGCTGGGAGCTGCTCACGGGCGACGTGATCCAGAGCTCCCCGGCGGTCTGGCGCAACATCGTCTGCGTCGGCTCCCAGGACGGCGCGGTCTATGCGGCGGACGCCGCGACAGGGCGGGGGCTGTGGGCCTTCCGCACGGAGATGGGCGTCCTCTCCTCGCCGACGATCTGGAAGGGCAGCGTCTTCATCGGCTCCCGCGATCACAACCTCCACGCCCTCATGGCCGAGAGCGGCGCGCGGCTGTGGACCTTCATGACCGGCGACGAGGTGGTCGCGACACCGGCGTACGTCCACGGCACCGTCATCGTGGGCTCGCTGGACCATCGCGTCTACTGCATCGATGCCGCCTCCGGTAAGAAGCGCTGGGAGTTCCGCGCCGACGGACCGATCGAGTCCTCGCCCGCGGTCGCGGGGGGGCTGGTGTACGTCGGCTCCCGCGACCGGCACATCTACGCCCTGGACGCCGCCACCGGACAGCGCCGCTGGGCCTTCGCGACGGGCGACTGGGTGCAATCAAGCCCCGCGGTGTCCGGCGGCGTGGTCTACTGCGGCTCCCACGACGGCTCCCTCTACGGCCTCGAGGCCGAGACCGGCGCGCAGGTCTGGAAATGGGACCTCGGCGGCGAGGTGCGCTCCTCCCCGGCCGTCAGCGCCGGCGTCGTCGCCGTCGGCTGCAACGACGGCTACGTCTACTGCTTCAGCCAGCGATGACGCGATGCGCGCGCCTCAGGCCGAGCTCGCATGAGTGGCTGCTCCTCGGGGGGACATCATGCCTCGTTGGGACGTGATCGTGGTCGGCGGGGGGACAGCGGGGGCGTGCGCGGCGATTGCCGCCGGACGGCAGGGCGCGCAGACGTTGTGCCTCGAGCAGTTCGGCTTCCTCGGCGGCAGCCAGACCGCCGCGCTCGTGATCCCGATGATGAGCTTCCGGACCTCCAACGAAGCGCTCATCCGAGGGCTGAACGAGGAGATCCTCGCCTGCTGCGAGGCCTTCGCCCCGGGGCAGGACGGCATCTGGTTCGACCCCGAGACGGTGAAGAGCGTGCTGGAGACGATGGCGCTCGAGGCCGGGGTCGAGCTGCTGTACCACTGCCAGTTCGCGGAGCCCCTCCTCGACGGCAACCGGATCACCGGGGTGTACACGCTGAGCAAGTCGGGGCGGAGGCCCCACTTCGCGCGGCAGGTGATCGACTGCTCGGGCGATGCGGACGTGGCCTTCCGCGCGGGCGCGCCGTGCAAGTCGGGTCGGGAAGCAGACGGGATGAACCAGGCGGCGTCGCTGCGGTTCATCCTGGGGAACGTGGACCTGGCGGCCTTGGGGGAGTTCCTCACCGGGATCAGCGGCGCGCCGCACGCTCCGCCGAAGCTGCACTTCGGCTTCTCGCGAGGCATGGGGACCGCGCCCTGGATCGAGGCGCTGGTGGATCAGGCGGAAGCGGAGGGAGTCCTCTCTCCGGCGGAGGGCGGCTACGTGCAGGCCTTCAGCGTGCCCGGCCGCCCGGGCGAGCTGGCCTTCAACTGCCCGCGCATCACCCACGTGAACGGCGCGCGGGCCGAGGACCTGACGAGATGCGAGATCCTCGGCCGACAGCGGATCCGCAAGGTCATCGAGTTCTGCCGAAGGTATCTGCGCGGCTTCGAGGAGGCCTACCTCGCCTGGACCGCCCCGATGGTGGGTGTCCGTGAGACGCGGCGGATCGTCGGCGAGTACGTCCTCACCGCCGAGGACGTGCTGGGGGCCCGCAAGTTCGGCGATTCCATCGCCAAGAACCGCTACCCGATCGACATCCACAACCCCACCGGCGAGGGGACGGTCCTGCGGCAACTCCCGCCGGACGAGTACCATGAGGTGCCCTACGGCTGCCTGGTCCCGCTGGAGATCGACAACCTGCTGGTTGCCGGTCGGTGCATCTCGGCCACCTTCGAGGCGCAGGGCAGTCTCCGCATTCAGGCGAACTGTCGGGCCTTCGGCGAGGCGGCCGGAGTCGCCGCGGCGCTGTGCGCGAAGGGCGGTCTTGTTCCGCGGGAGTTGGACCCGATGGCGCTGATCGAGGTCTTGCGTGCCAACGGCGCGAATGTGTAGAGTCCCCGGGGGCTCTACTGCGCTGTCAGCCGTGAAGCCTTCGGTCGTCGTGGGTCGGCTCACCAGAGCCGACAGAGCCTTCAGGTCAATGCCGGACGACGTCGGCTCTGGTGAGCCGACCCACGACGACAAACGGCAACCATCAGAATCACGGCTGACAG